>JAGLOF010000157.1 GCA_023139105.1 bacterium | reverse complement strand
TTTACTTTATAAGTCCTCGCAAATTCATCCCAGTATTGTCGAAAAATATCAGCAATTTCAAAATCATGCGAATTTTGAACGGATTCAATCATGCTATTCTCTTGTTTTTACTGCATTTATGCTTCATTTAACCACTTATTAACCAGCCTGGCTCCAGACACAATAAATTACCAAATGTAGTAATAAGTTACCAAATATGGTAATAATAAAATCATAATGTTACCAAGCTTGGTAATTTTGCTGTTACCAAATGTAGTAACTTATTTTGGTTCAATAACAATCCGATCTTCCAAATCCAAGTCCCAAACAACTTGTATTGGTACTTTCCAAAGTCCATTAAAACGGTTTAAAATACCATCTGCTTTTTCAATCTTCCTAATTAAATCAGTTTCCTGTTTTTCAATATGTATATATACTCTTTTATGACTGTGCCTGTCATTTTCTGATGGTGTCCAGTCTTTTTCATCTACACAAATTTCAATCGTTTTATAATGCTTCTTTTTTTTATAGTCGTACTTATACCGCGTACAAATAAAATCATCACCATATATTCTTACAAATTTTATTGTACCAGGTTTACCAGCCTTTTTAATATTTTTAGTAATAATACGATCCATTTTATAACCTATCCGCCGGGCTTATAACACCTTTTCCGTTTTAAACGCATAATGGCGTATACGCAAAGCGGCAACTACCTGATCAAGAAATTTAATAGGTCTCTGATTATCCGGATGTGCTAAAGCCACTCTTATCATGATAATACCACCATGTTAGATGCAGCTGGAGAAAATAGAAAATTGATAAGGTTAAAAGTTAATGTATGAAAAACAGATATTTTATGCAATAGTTTATTTGTATGTTCTGCTGAAAGCGGAGGATGAGTAGTTTTATCTTTATTAAATGCAGTAATAGAGATGCACCAACATTGCAGGGCAAAAAAACAGCAGCCCCGTTCATTGGGCTGCTATTAGAATTGAGTTATGTAATGATGTGTCTATTTTTTGTCACAGACAACGCGGAATCCGCGATAGGCTGCGGGGGGTGCAATATAGCTTGCTTTTTTATCCTTGGGAAGCACGGCTGCACCGCCTTTTATTACACCCTTTCCATCCTTGAGAGAACACCATTCAGCCACATTGCCCTCAAGGTCAAAGATGGGATCATCACCAACGCCCTTGAAGCTTCCAACAGGCAGGATAAGGCCGAGGTTGCCAGTGAGCTCATCAATCTTTGATTGCAGTTTTGCAGCATCTTCCGGAGTGATGGCATAATCCGCCCAATAGTCCAGAGAGTTGCCGGCTATTCCTGAGGCTTTTGCACTAAATTTTTTCCATTCGCTAACTTTTGGCAGACGATAGCTTGCTTCGACCTTGCCGGATAACCAGCGGCAATAGGCCTTGGCTTTTTCAAATGTAATGTCCGATACCGGCATGTTACCAGTGGAAGGGGCGAAGGTGAAATGCGTATCAAATTCAGCATACTGAGCACGTGTGACCTCAAAGCGGCCTATTGACAGGCTGTCGTTCTCAACGGTTTCAGGAATTAGTGTGCCATTTTTTTGTATGCCATAGTATCCATCATGTCTGGTTGCTTTAGTCTTTTTCAGGGCCAGGTCAAGGGGAGAACCTTTCTTGAAAGCTTCATTTGCTTCTTCATATGTTTTGAAGAAGTAGCGGTCGAACCAGGCAATCTCCTCTTCCATTTTGCGGCGTTGATGAGTGATCTTTCTAAGACCGTGAGGTTGGTCGGGGAAGAGGAGGAAGCGTACAGGTGCGCGGCCAATTTGTTGTAGTGCGCGGTAGTGTTCCCAGCCCTGTTCAGTAGGTACATTTGTATCAGCTGTACCAAAGAAAATGATTGTAGGTGTATTTACTTTTTGCATCCTGAACAGAGGAGATTTTTTTATGTAGTAATCCGGGCGTTCCCAGGGCGGGCCGCCAAAATAAGCATTGTCAAAACCTGCACCAAATGCGCAGTTGCCGTAGTCAGAAGTCCAGTTTACATCACCTGCTCCGGGAGCGCAGACCTTGAAACGATTTGTCTCTACTACACAGGCGGTTGCCAGAATAGCACCATTGCTCCAGCCCATAATTCCCAGTTTGTCAGGATCTACCATTCCTTTGTTTATGAAGTGATCTATCCCCTTCAGGATATCCGGTACTTCATACTCATAGTAATGCTCGCGTATTGAGTCTACCCAGTCCAGGCCATGATTGCCTGAACCGTGATAATTTACTTTTAAGACAAAGCAGTCTCTGCTTGCCAGGATATTCGGATAGTTTGTCCAGCCTTCTCTGAATGCATCCTGGTCTACGCCGGTGGGTCCACCGTGAATAGAGGCCATGAGCGCATATTGTTTGCCTTCTTCATAATTGTGCGGGTAGTATAGGATTCCATTTACCTGATCGCCTTTTGCACCTTTCCAATATACAACTTCGGCACGGGCAATATTTTTTTTATGGATCCATTTATTAAGCTCGATAATTTTCCGGCTATCTTGCAATCTCGCAGAATTGATGAGAGCAGTATGAATGACCGGTGATTTGTCGGCTTCAGAATAAGTATATATAAGATGTTTTCCGTCACGGCTGGCAGCGTTGAAGCGGATGTTTTTCATCCTTGTATCTGTGAGATCTGTTTTTATCCATGTATTCTCTTTATTATAGAGTGCCCATTTTTGATAAGGTCCGGCAGCCAAAGATGTAAGCAGGCCTTCATGCGTCATCATCATGCCGCCAAAACCAAGCTTCCAGTCCCATTTAAGGGGTACGCGCTGGTGTTCCTGCGTGGCCATATCAAAGTAAATTAAAATAGATACGTTGATATAATCATCTTTTTTGGATTTGGACAGAGGCTGAGTGCAGAAGAAACCGCTGTTATCAAGCTGCCATACAAATCTTGATGGCTTCATCTTTTTCTCAGTAAAGAGTTCTTTGCGGGTCGCATCCTTTAAGTCATAGATGAATTGGCGCGGAGGTGTACGCTGGTCGTATCCGTAGTGAATACTCTGCCCTTCATTAGTCACAATCCATCTGCCATTAGGTGAGATGGCAAATTCCTGTACCTTGCCAGTGTTCATTGAGAGACGTTCAACTTTTTTGCTCTTCAGGTCTATCTGGAAGAGCCGTACCGGCATAAAGTGTTCTTGATCTCCAACAACAATTACATTATCTTTTTTAGCCTTGAGAGCATTTTCAAATTGATAGCTGTCTTCACGGGCAGTAAATATTAAATGATTATTATCACGCCATTTAAATGAATTTATGCCTTTTTTTAATGTGCTGAGCTGCCAGGCTTCACCGCCTTTTGAACTCATGACCCAGATTTGATTAGCTTTATCTTTGCCTTTTCCTCTTACACTTGTGAAAGCTATATACTTGCCATCCGGTGACCACTGCGGGGCATTCTCTGAAGTCTCTCCCCGGGTCAGTTGGATCTGAACAGAATCGATTAATGATGTCAGCATCAAATCGTTAACTGCTTTATCCTGTTTCACATCAGGGCGTGTTTTGACCCATACAGTCCACTTTCCATCCGGGCTGATGTTAAAAGAGCGGGCGGATTCCTGTTTTAATACATCCTCGATGTTCCAGGATTTTGGATGTGGTTTTTTGTCGGGAGTTGCCATGGCCAGAGCTGCCAGGGTCAGGTTTAAAAGCAGAAGTATTATAATTGTGCGTTTCATAGGTGCTCCTTTTTGTAGCATTAAAGGGTAGTTAGGTGTGCAGTGATGTTTTTAAATTAATCAGATTTACCGGTTTTAACAAGTTTTTTATGGTACTATGTTGAAATGACAATGTGATGTCTAACTTCGATTTGGAGCTCGATTGTAGGGCTAGGGTGAAGTTTATTCGTTTCAGGGTAAAATTTACTTGCATGAGTTGATTATTCGTTCTAAATTACACTAATGTAGTGTGCACGTATTATTTGTAGAGGAATGCCTATGTTAAAAAATATTACTTTAAGTGCCGATGAGGTGTTAATACTAAAAGCCCGTCAAAAAGCTCAAAGAGAACATACAACACTTAATGCTACTTTCAGACGCTGGTTGAAACAGTACATTAGCAATACAACAAAAACTCTCGATTATCTTGAATTCATGAAAAACCTCAATTATGCCAGACCAGGCAGTAAATTCACTCGAGAGGAACTCAATGAACGATAAATATTTTATTGACACTAATATTTTTGTCTATTCGTTTGATAGTGAAAACACTTCAAAACAAAAAACTGCTTTATCCTTAATTCACGATGCACTGCAAAATTCAAATGGTGTTATTAGTTATCAAGTCGTTCAAGAATTTGCTAATGTTGCCCTTAGAAAATTTCGTAATCCTATTACTGTTGATGATTGCCAAAAATACCTGAATATTGTAATGGAACCTTTATGTACAGTGTTTTCCAGTTTTGAATTATATCATCAAGCTATTGAGATATCACAAAGATGGCAATTTTCTTTTTATGATTCCCTTATAATAGGTGCTGCATTGCAGGATAATTGCAATATATTATATAGCGAAGATATGCAACACGGTCAAAAAATCCGTGATCTGGAAATACGAGATCCTTTTTTACTTTAAGATTCTGTGTTACCGGGGTGCGTTAACTTCGTCACTAATGAGTACTGCACTTAAAGATGACAGGGGGGGGAAGGGTGTATAATATATCATTCTGATACACCACTCACAAGAAAGTCATCCTCCGTACAGAACCGGGACTCAGTTGGAAACCCTTCAGTGATCCTTATGACAGAAAGATACAGGATCTCTACCCTGAGATAGAAGCGGGAGTGTTTTACAGAATATGGCTCAGGCGGGAGCAGGAAAGGCCTGTATTAACCGGTTTTAGCCACACGCCCCAATGCTGTCATCTCGAACGCCAGCTTCACCGGCGGTGAGAGATCTTATAACTAAAAGCTTACGCCGTTAACTCACCTTTTTAAGATCTCTCAGGAACACAACTCTTCGAGATGACAAGTAGAATGATGAATATCCAACATCCAACATCCAATATCGAATGTCGAATGTCGAATGTTGGATGTTGGATGTTGAAGTAAGAACTCTTTGGAAATTCTATATTCGGTGTTCTGCTGTTGGATATTCTCTCTATTAAATTTCAATATTTATGCAAGGTGTTTTGTCGCCGGAGTAATAATGCAGTAATAGGTATATGCCAGCAGTGCCGAGCAGATAAAAAACGACAGCCCGGTTTAGTGGGCTGCCATTAGATTTATAGTAAAATAATAATTTGAGTGTTTAAAGTCACAGATAATTATCTGTGAACCCGTTTAAGGAAATCTTCAATCTCGGGGATACCGCCCTGATAGACCAGATAGCCATTATAGGGCTCGCGTTCAGTAATTTCGGTACTGATGGGCGTGAGCATGAGACGCTTTACTTCGTCTAAGTCCTCGGACTGACCCAGTGCCCAGCCCAGTTTTACATATGCCACTTCCGGCAGCATGTTTTCTGCGGGGATAATTCCCTTGGCCATGAGGTCGCGGCCTGTGTCGTATACAAACATATGTACATAACCCCATAGAGTCTGTACGGTCATGTATATTGTAACACCTTTTTTAACGGCTCGTTCAATGGCGGGGTATACAGGTTTATTAATATGTCCCAGACCAGTACCCGCAATGATAATCCCGCGGTAGCCGTTATCAACCAGTGAGTCGATTATGTCAGGCTGCATATTGGGATAGTAGTAGACCATTGCTACTTTTTCTTCAAAAAATGGCAAAATGTTGACATCGCAGTCTTTGCGGCGGCGTTTGTAATCCTGATGTATTGGGCGTACGCCCTTTGCCGTAACTGTAGCCAGAGGAATATCGCCCAAAGTTCTGAATGTTGATCTATACGATGAATGCATCTTCCTTACGCGTGTGCCTCGGTGAAGCAGGCCGTACTCATCGGAAGTAGGACCGAACATACAGACCATTACCTCGGCGATATCAGAGTGTGCGGCAGTAGTAGCTGCATGAATCAGGTTTAAGGCTGCATCCGATGAAGGTCTGTCCGAAGAACGTTGTGATCCTACCATCACAATTGGTATAGGTGCGTCCTGAACCATAAATGATAAAGCCGCTGCAGTATGATGCATGGTATCTGTACCGTGACCGATCATAATACCGTCAATGCCTTTTTCAATCTGTTCACCAATGGCCTTGGCAAGAGTGATATATTGTTGCGGACCCATATTCTCCGAGAAGACTGCAAAGAGTTTATCTGTGGTCAAGTTACAAATATCTGCGAGTTCGGGCACAGCTCCATAGAGTTCACCTGGGCTGAAAGCCGGAATGACAGCACCAGTGCGGTAATCCAGACGCGAAGCAATCGTCCCGCCCGTCCCAAATAATTTTACATTGGGTTTTTCCGGCGAAAAGGGAAACTCTTTTTCAGGGATCTTATAATTGGCTTCGCGGTAACCTATCTCTTTCATTGATTGAATTGTAGAGATCTCTACACCAACATTGTAACCGGTTATCAGTTTTAGAACAACATGCCGATCATCATCATTTTCAGCTCTGGGTAATATGATACCCTGAAAGCGCCCGCGAGTTGTTTCAACTACTGCTTCACCCCAGACGCGCATTCCCATGTCTTTTAAAAATTGCAGGGACGCGCCCTTGTATCCTTTAAGTGCTTCACTCATGAGCGGTCTCCTTCCACAGCGACTCGCAGTGTCTTTAAATCGATATTACCCAGTGCAAATGGCCTTATCTCGCCCATAATGTAATCGATTACAGCATCTTCCCTGGGGGAGGTATGATTCTGTGCAAAGGCTTCCTGCAATTGTGGAATTTTTGCAAGTATCTCCTCGATAGGTATTGAACGATATTTTGAAAGTCTGATCAGCGCGTCTACATCTTTATCACCGTGTTCAACGGCTAAAGGCAGAAGAACTTTCAGAAGTGCAGGATCGATTTTGTTGTCATAAACATAGGCGAATAGATTGGCTAAAGTGTCATCGGCAAGCGTGGCCGGATAGTATCTTCCTTCTGCATGCTTGACTACATGGGCCATTAGTGTAGCTATTGTCTTGGGTTTTAAATCGAATGTATCGATCAGTTCTGAAAGCATGGGGTAGCGATTACTTCTGCTTAAAAGATATGGGAAACAGTCCCGTGGAACATCCCATTTATCCATCTGAGCCATACGGTCACAGATGTCTTCGGGAAGACCTGTTCCAATGGCCTTAATCTCTTCATCACTTATTGGAATCGGCGCAGAATCAGTATCCGGATACATACGGTCTGGTCCAGGTAGGACACGCTCAAAGAGTGTTGTGCCGTCGGGAAGTGATTTGCGTGTCTCATTGGGCACACCTTCAAAAGCCAGGCGGCAGCGTTCATCAATGGTTGTTTTTGCTGTTTCCATATCAGCTTCAGGGCCCCAGAATGTTATCCAGGGCATATTGCCGGACTTGGCGTCAAGCATGGCTCTGTCTATTGCATCCAGGCGGGGTTCCAAGTCTTCAGATGTAGACAGATTGGGTTTTTCAAGACAGGCAATTACTTTCAACCGGTCAGAGAGTTCATCTGTAAATATGCGTCCGGGCTGAGTGAAGTGGCTGAGCAGATGTTCAAAGCCCGGCAGCACCATGGCAATAACACGATTTCCCTTTTCGACCTGATCGGCCAGAGAAGGCGTAATTATATCATCGGAGATATCAAATATCTGTGGTTCCCATTTGTCAGCACTGCCAATACGGTCAATTAGAACGTCTTTAATTGTCAGAAGTGCTTTTTGACGGAAAGCCTCTACATGAACAAGTTCAGGTATCCATTTTATATGGGCAACACCCTTTATCTCTACGCGTGTACCGCCTGTAATGGATACATTCACATCCTGTCGCCCGGCACCCATGCCGGTCTGTACCTGACCTGTGGAGCGAGTGACAAAACGGAGATACTGCCCTGCTTCTGCCACTTCGTCGGGAGTGAGCATTTCAGGATGGGTTACGATTTCAATAAGCGGCATACCAAGACGGTCGGTCGTGTAGTAGCGTTCATGACCTATGTCTGAAACCTCACGGCAGGAATCTTCTTCAATAGACATCTGGATCAGATTAATTGTCTTATTTGTGATCTGAAATTGCCCGTTGATGCCAACAATTGCAGTCCTCTGAAATCCTGTTGGAATAGATCCGTCAAGATACTGCTTGCGTGTAATGTGCAGCTCTCCTACAAGGCTCTGCTTAAGGAGCAGGGAGATGCGCATGGCAATATTCAGTGCCTGCCGGTTGATTTTAAAGGGTGGTGTGTCATCAAAATCATATGTACAGGCTGTCTCATCTTTAATAAGATAATGGATGTTCTTGCGCGTTCTGAACTCCATTAAAGCTGTGCCGTCGTATTCTCCAAGTTCGGAAAGTGTCGGACGCATATGCCTGATTAGTTCTGCATTGTAATCGTCTTCATTCTGGAATTTGCCTGCAGGACAGCGGCAGAATAGTTTCTTATCTGTTTTTATTTGTTGATGGATTTCAAGGCCTGATTTAAAACCCAGATCCTTATATGTATCTGGTGTTGCTTCTGTTCTGGGAATATAGCCAATATCGACCTGTGTCTGTCGATAATTATTAACGGGGTCCGCCATTTATAGGTACTCCTTCGTTCAGTGTCAGAAAGCTACAATATAGGTGGTGCTTGAGGACATGTCAAGGTAGAAAAGAGATAAAAGATCTTGATAAATATTTTATTTGATCCTACCTTATAATTCATTGTTTCAACCATTTTTTCAAAAACCGGAGACATCTATGAAACTGCTATTAAAGGTATTGATCCTGGCAGCATTTATAATGATTACGAGCTGTAGTGCTGTTTATCAAGGTCCTTCTGCTGATCTTGTAGTTCTGAATGCCAGAATAATTACTCTGGACTCTCAAAATCCCGAAGCTTGTGCATTGGCCGTAATCGGTGAAAAGATAGTGGCCATAGGTTCAAAACGTCAGATTTCTCCGGCTATAGAGGAGGGCCGTACAAAAGTAATCGATGCAGGCGGCAGGCTGCTCATACCAGGTTTCAATGATGCCCATCTTCATTTTTTAGGGGGCAGCCAATCTCTGATGAACCTGGATTTCCGATACATAGATGATCCGCTCATCATTCAGAAGATGGTCGCCCGGCGAGTCACAGAGGTCAGACCCGGTGAACTGATCCGTGGCCGTGGCTGGGATCATGAGCTTTTTCCAGGTGGAGTATGGCCTACTAAAGAGTTGCTGGATGTTGTTTCACCTGATAATCCGGTTGTATTATCAAGAACTGACGGCCATTCGATTTGGGTAAATACATATGCAATGAGGCAATCGGGCATATCTAAAAATACTCCGGTGCCTGATGGCGGTACTATTGTGAAAGATCCCATAACCGGTGAACCTACGGGAATATTCAAAGAAGCGGCAGAAAATCTAATTAAAGTACGCAGTGCCTATCCGTTAAGTCCTACAGATCAACACCTCCGGGCTGTTGAGGCCTTGGAGACAGGGCTTGCCGAAGCCAGGCAACGGGGTTTAACCTCTTTTTCTCATCTTAATATGGGATTCGAGCTCTTTCAGCAATTCAAGGATCAGGGAAGGCTTACATCACGTGTAACAATCAATATGTGGCTTACAGATGATGCGACCCGTCTGGATGAATATGAACATTTAAGAAGCCAGTATCCTGCCACCGGTGATTGGATTAGATCGGGGTATTTGAAAGATTTTATGGATGGCACTTTGGGTTCCGGTACGGCTTTCATGTTTGAACCGTTTTCTGATGACAGCACTACATCGGGACTTGCGCAGATGAGCTATGAAGAACTGGAGCGCAAAGTTGTGGCTGCTGATGCAAGAGGGTTCCAGGTGGGTATTCACGCAATTGGTACAAAGGCCAACCACTGGATTTTAAATGCCTATGAAAGGGCATCGGAGATAAATGGCCGGCGAGATGCACGCCATCGCATAGAACACGCACAACTGTTGACCGATGATGATATTCCCCGTTTCGGTGAATTGGACGTAATTGCGTCTATGCAGCCAACGCACTGTATCACAGATAAACGCTTTGCAGAGAAACGTCTGGGTATGGCCCGCTGTGAGGGTGCGTATGCGTGGCAGAAGCTTTTGGGTACGGATGCTCATGTGGCATTTGGTACTGACTGGCCTGTTGAGCCGCTTAATCCCATGGAGGGTATTTATGCCGCTGTAACACGTAAAGACCGCGGCGGCGAACCCGGTGAAGGTTGGTATCCGGACCAAAGGCTCTCAATGGAAAAAGCTATAGAGCTATATACAGCAGGATCGGCATATGCCGAATTTACGGAAGATCGCAAGGGCCGTCTGAAGGTTGGGTTTTTAGCAGATTTTATCATTTTGGATCAGGATCTCTTTGTAATTCCTGCTGAAGAAATAATGAATACACAGGTCATGCAAACTATTGTTGGCGGAAAAATCGTCTATACATCGGCAAGATGAGGAGTCGCTATGTCAGAGTCATTTCATAATGTTCCAATGCGTAATCAACAGCGCTCCGTCAAGGATGATGCGGCTATGATGGATGTTCTTTCAGGCGCACAATATGTAGTAATTGCTATGTGCCAGGAGAATCAGCCCTATGTCATAACTTTGAGCTGCGGCCTGGACAGAGGAAAAAGAGCATTATATTTTCATACAGCCATCAAGGGCCTTAAACTTGATATTATGGATAAAAATGCTCGCGTTAGTTTTACAGCTATTGATGATCTGGGTTATCAATATAAGAAATGCTCACACAAGTTTCGTTCAGTAGTTGGATTTGGCACATTGGTTCGGGTGACAGATCGTGATGAGATGCGTCATGGCTTTGAGGTATTGATGGATCATCTGGAGCCGGAACCGGATCCGCTCAAGAAGAAATTTCTCGATAAAGAGTCAATATACCAGAAAACGGTCATGCTCAGGCTGGATATTGAGAATATGACAGGTAAAGAGAGTTTGAAATAGATCTAAGCGGTTTGAGCAAGATTAATTGAACAATGATGACATAGAACACAGTGGATTGACACGGATTGAAATAGATGGAAGTTCTCTTTGTCTTCCTGAACTTGTTTCAGGATCTTGAATTTTTCGGAAGCTGTTAAGAGAGCAGGAGCATTGGTCCACGAAATCCACGAAGTCCACGAAAAAGAGCGAAGAAGTGCCAGAGCATGGCACACAGATGACACGGATTATACGGATCAGAGCGGATCTACATGAATTCCCAGAGCAAATAAACAAGGTGTCTCCCCGGTAATCTTTTGGCCGGGGTCTATGCTTATCAGGGGCTCTGTTTTATCCTGTGAGTAAATAATGGACAACATAAATTAGACAGGATTAACAGGATTGACAGGATACACCAGAGCGGAAAAAAAGAGCATTTGCCTACGAAGGATACGAAAAAGAGCGAAGAAGAACTAGAGCAAATAGTACACAGATTACATGGATTGCACGGACCAGAACAGACCTACATAGATTCCCACTGAAATAAAAAAACTGTCACCCCGGTAATCTTTTGGCCGGGGTCTATCATTAACAGGGTCCATGTTTAATCCTGTGATCCTGGCAATTAGGTTTTTAGAATAAAACACCGGGTGTTGAATTACAACATGTCATATAGAATGCATACAGAATTAAAATAATTCAACACCCGGTGTTTGAAGGTGACTCATTTGATTAACATTCAAAAAAACACTTGCATTATCGTATAAAGTTTCGTAGTATTATTTTATAGCAGATAATGAATACCAAGCGAAACATCCGCTTTTACAATCCTTTCACTTGATTTAAGGATCGTTTCATTATGAAGCCGCTCACTCTCTCCGTCTTGCTGCTGGCAGCAGTACCCATGCTGTTATTTGGGATGCAGCAGACCGACAACGCAACACACACCCACAACGCAGGCAGCCTCATCCTTCCCTCAAGAGCCTTATGGCACATTGGCCTATGCCCTCATGTAGCAGTTGATGCCCCCCAATACTATGCAGATCTAACATTCTGGGCCGGAGCAAAGGTCGCTAAAAGCAAATACGCAGTCTCTACAGCCCATCTTACAAGTAGAAAAGACAGCCCCGACTGGGAGCCCGTTCCAGGAACATGGAACAAACTCGAAAAAACAATGCTTCCGGCAATGCAGGGAGGAGAGTCAGCACAGTTTACAGACATAGTCAAGAAAAAGGGCCACACACCCCTGGGACTCATAGTAGAATGTCAGTCCATGGGTTTTGACACGCAAGGCTATGTGATCTACCGATATACAGCAACACTCAAAGACGGAGCCGGCTCGCTTAACGCATTCTACCTGGGCATGGAAGTAGATATAGACGCACCCAATCCCCAAGGCCGCCTCACACCCCAAGATGATGAACTTACACTCCTGACAAATGGAAACGGATACATATTTTCAGACAGTAAATCACAGAAATCCACAGACAATGTAATAGGAATCTCATACCTTGGCAGCAATACACCAATAATATCATCATGGAGACGAGAGGCAGAACCTCTCAAAGAGAAAGATCAGTATATGGCCCTGGCAGGCCAGGCCGGTTATGAGAAATCAGGCAAAGGCCTGGGAGACTGGCGTTTTCTGATCTCAGACGGCCCCTATGACCTGGAGCCCGGCCAATCAATAACATTCACAATAGCAGTAGCCCATGCCAAAGGCGCAGAAAAGCTTACGCAGGAACTGGATAAAGCTAATGCATTAATTTTAAAGCATCTGCCAGAAAGCACCATACAAAGATCAACTCCAGCAGCACAGTTTGCAGAAGCCATGCTCTCAGGTCCAACAGAGCTGCGCCTTTATCCAGTCTATCCCAATCCCTTTAATAATACCGTACAAATAAGATACGACCTTCCGGAAGACCTCACAGTAGAGGCCTCAATCTACAACATGCGCGGCCGCAGAGTGGCAACACTTGCCAGCGGCAGCACACCAAGAGGAGTATACAAACTTCGGTGGAGCGGCAGAGACAATAATGGCCGTGAAGTAGGAAGCGGAGTGTACTTTCTGATCCTCAAGGTAGGAGACACGTTGCTCAGGCAGAAATTAATCCTGATCAAGTAATTTCCAGCATGTTGAAGATTATTAACTCAATCCGGAGGTTTTGAAATGCGCAAGCTAACTTTTATTTTATCAATATTGTCTGTCCTGGCCGTATCGCTCAGGACAACGGCACTGCCGCCACAATGGTTTGAAGTAGAATATCATGCATATGTTGAAGTGTTTGATCTGAATAATAATCCGGTTTCAGGCGTTCCTGTTAAGCTCACAGTAGATGCCCGCATAGGCGAAGAAGAATATTACAACATTATCCGCACCTCGACAGGTTACACAAATTCAAATGGATATGTCTCTTTAACATGTTATATCGACTATTATGACTATCCACAGCTGAACTGTATGTTTGTTAATGTTCAAGGTACAACATATAGTGTGTTTCAACAATCCGGAACGTATAGTAATTCGAGCAGGACAATATATCCTGACATATGGGTGATGACTCAGCAGGATGATCAGGATATTGATGGAATTCCAGATATATGGGAAAGTCAGATCGCAGAAAAGTTTAAACCTGTTTTGCATAAGCATCATGATGATTTGCAAGGGGGGCTTTATAATTTTGAAGAGCTTTTAGATAATCATTCAACATTATGTGCAACATTTATAGAAAATATCGACCATTATGATCCGTATACTCAGGAAAATACTTTACTTACTTTTATACATAGTAAAACTTGGCGGGGTAATCCGTTGAATCTACATCAAGTTGGTGTGGAATCAGGAGACAATACTGATCCGGATTTTCCAAAGCCTTACCCTTGCACAGTGTCTTTTCCATATACATGGGCTTGGAATAGCTTTAAAAAGATGGATGAGAATGCTTCTGCACAAACTCAATTTTTATTAGACATCGATAATGATATTGGCAAAACAGGTCATTCGGGTTCACCTGTCGGGACAAGGCCAGTATATTATCATGTTTATAAGATGAATGATGTTTATTATCTTCAATATTGGTATTTTTTTACAATGAATGATATCAGTTCACAGACACAAAATGAAATATGGCATGAGGGGGATTGGGAGCATGTTTCCATTAAAATAAATAGGGAAAATGGAGTGTTCAAACCTCAAGAAGTAAATTTTTATATTCATAGTGGGGGTATAACTTATTCTGCGAGTACATGTTGGTGGAGTGGAACGCAAAATGCAACATATACAGGCTTGCAAAGAGGGTATGATGAAGCTCACACTCATTTACATATTTGGATTGCAAAAAATGCACATGCATCATATAATCGGAATGCCCCTGTATATCAATTTGCAGTTCAAGTAGAATTTGGTATTTCATAGGATTATTATGCTGATAATCTTGATTATAATTCTATTGGGCATGATGATTATTTTGAATATGATTATTTAGAAAAGTTAGGCGAGGTGGCGCGAGGAAGCTATATATCGGCAAAAGGGAATAGTAAGTACTGGATTGCATTTGAGGGACGGATTGGGGAGTACTGGACAAGCCTAGGAGCTTTTAAATGCTCATATTCACCCGGGCCCTTAACGATGAATAGTGAGAATCATGAATATTATACTTTTTCAACATCTCCATATGGTTTTCAGATTCCATGGGGTTTTGATGTGAATATGGGGACAATGTTCCCAATATCGACTGGAAGTGTGCAATGGGGTGTTGATAGTCTTATTGGAGATTGATATGTTTTATAGATGTATAATAGGGTTGCTTGCTGAGTATTATAAAATAATTTGCATTAATTTAGAGGCCGAATGAAAATCAATTTTTTAGTAGTTTTACTAACTATCTTTATTATACCCCTTTTAAATTGTTCACTGAATAAGACAATCCGGTTGAGTGATGTTGCCATAGAATCGCACTATGCAGGAATAGTGGAGGAGTTAGCTCCGAGAACTGATGTGCTCATTTTTTTAAAAAATGAAAGTTCTTCGGTCAAAGGGCGTGTAGTGTTAGTAAAAGAAGACGGGCTTTTTATTAGAAACAAGGATGGTGATACAATATTCTATAATTGGGTTGAAATTAAAAAAGTTGTTATAGAAAGACGATGCGGTTTTGATATATTTAAAGTTTATTATGTTTTAATGGCTTTAAGCATTAGTTATTTATTTGTATACATGCTTGCTCAATCGAATATTCCGGCAATATAGAGGATGAATCTAAGAATTAATCTTTATCTTCCTGAACTTGTTTCAGGATCTTATAGTTTGGTTTTTTTGGTAAAAAGAGTATTGGTCCACGATGTCCATGAAAAATATGAAGAAGAACCAGAACCAGAACCAGAACCAGAACAGATGCTACACAGATGACGTGGATTGCACAGCTCAGAATAGATCTACATTGATTCCCGGAGAAATAAAAAATGTGTCTCCCCGGCAATCTTTTGGCCGGGGTCTATACTTATCAGGGACTTTGTTTTATCCTGTGGGTAAATAATAGACAACAAAAAATAGACAGGATAATAAAAAAAGCTTTATTCGTGATCATCTGTGTCATCAGTATCATACCCATCCGAGTACTATGTCCGTGTAACATGCTCTTTGGGCTATTCCCCCTCTATAAAGATCAACTCAGTTTCCAGCACAATTGACAGACCCTGATCCGCACTAATACGGAAATTTTCAACAATATAAGGAAGTGAAACTTGATGTGTACCAAGCGCCACATTTTCCTTGGCTTTTACGCGTACCAATACAATAGACCGGGCAGGGACAGTGATCTTGGCAGGGATTTTCAATTCGGGAATTTCACCTGCGGCCTCAAGCTTTAGAGGGATGTCACTGGTATTGCGTAAAGACAAACTGGCCCATTTTTCCTCTTTAATTGTGTCCTGAATGGCGTCAAAGGAGGTCATTGCCTCAAAGATGGGCCGTAAAAAGATTTCTTGTCCGATGAGCATATCTTGATGCCAGACAGCTGTGCGCCTATCAAATAGTGCTTCCTTTATTGCAGCCTCTGTCTGTTCTTTGGCAAACACCAACGTCATGGGACGATGCCCACCATTGCCCAGTTTGAAGAACATGTGTATGGGTTGGTGGATATCGGAATTGCCAAGCATGGTCAAGTTTTTCTCCATGCACCAAGTCTGCACTGCAGGATAGTATTCCCGCTCATTCACAACCTCGATGCCATGCAGCCAGCCCTTTTCCAGCAAGGTGGTGTGAATATCATACCAGCGGGAGACGCCGTCCGGTTGCTGGCCTTTCCAGCCGGGATGATTAAACATGATGAATGCGTTTTGTTTGGCCACTGCTTCTATAGCGACCATAAAAGTGTCACTATGAGCGGGATTAGCATCATCAATAAATAGGGCGTTGAAATGCCCCGGTGGCATATCCTTTGTTATCTCTGTCCCTTGGATGCATATCATCCCGTAACGTTTTGCCCTCTCATTGGCAATTTCCCAGGCCCGGTTATGATCGCCCTTGACCTCGTCATTCTGATATTCCAGATGTTCGGTAATGGCAATGGCGTCTAATCCCTCGCGCCAGGCTTCGTCTATACGGACGCTGGGCCAGACAAGACCATCGGAAAAAACAGAATGGACATGAAAATCGCATTTTAATGTGATATAACCATTAATGTCAGGAATAACGATCTCCTGACGAACCTGGGCAGATGCTCCGACAAGGACTATGCCGACCAAAAATAGAATGAATATGCGGTGTGAAGAGCGTAGTATCATGGGATTTCCCTTAGTTTTTAAAATTTTTTAAATATAGCATATTCCATGCTCGTATGCAATCAATATACAGCAATTTGCTGACATTTTCATCGGTTTCGGGGTACTTTCTAATCAGCATGATATTGAGATAGATTCGTTATAGATGCGGAGCATCAGGAAAAAAAGGAATGTGTAATAAAACAGGGGACAGCAGAAAATTATGAAATTCGTACAGACCGCAATTTAGAAGATGGCCCGGAGAATACATTTCCGGGCCATACGTGACTTAATGGCGGCGTGGAGCCGATGGATTGGGTACCCAGAGCACATTGACGATTTTCCACTGTCCATCAACTCTGGATAGCTGAATGTAATCGTAGTATTGAGATGACAGAACTTCGGCCATGGCGATGTTATCCAATTTATGTAATAACTTATATTTTATTTCCCATTTTTCTTCAGGTAAATTGGCAGTACCCGATGCCGTCCATTTGATCATGAGTTCATATGGAGAGTACTGTAACATAGTAATATCTGATCCTGGCTGTGTACGTGGAACAACTTTGTGCATATCAAAGTGAATGGCCCTTTCCATTCTGTCGGCATTACCTGAAAAGGCTCCCTCAATATAGTCTCTGGCTGTAGCTTCAATTGCTGCTGTATCTGTATCTTGTGCACCACTGGCAGGCATTCTTAAATTCTTCTGCAATAGATTGAGAATAAGCCAGTTTCCCTGTATCTTGGCAAGAAGTATCTCTTCTGTGAATTGGTCTGTTACAAGTGTAGCTGCAGCAACATTTTCTTTAAATACATGGATATCAAGATTTTGCAATATGGGTGCCGGGCGTTGTGGATGAAGAGCAGCGGCCATAATTTCAGAATAACCGCTCCGTATGACTATGTCGGCTTTCATCTGAGGAGGAGAAAAGGACATCATGCGGCAGACCTCGGGATGTACTGCATTTTTAACACTCTGTGCGTTTTTGCTTATATATCCGGTAATTGTTTTTGTAATTGCGTCCTGCTCGGCCTGAGGTATCTGGGCCGCTGCCATGCCTGCCATGCCCAGCATTAGAGTCATTATTAATAATAATCGAATTTTCATTTAGAACTCCTTTGTTATTGTATGATTTTCTTTTGTGTATATTTCATACGCTCTTGGATATAAAATGGTTGTTAGGAAAAAGTTCTCATTCTCCATGTTAATGGTTTAATAAGAAAAAACTCTCAATGCACTTGCGCACAGGCTTTCGTGTGCTTATGTTTAGGGGACTTTTAAAAAATGGATATTATATATGACGCATCTGCCTGTCATTATTACATTATTTGCTCTATTGATTGGAACTGTTGCAATAGTTATATCTGTGCAGTATGCATGTCGTGAAAACAGAAGACACTATCTCAAGTATTTATCAAGATACCTTCTGTTGTTCAATCTGATGCTGCTCATGAGCTGGCTTGCACAGTACTCTTGCGTGAATATACTTGGCAGCTGTCCGGCATTATCTTCAACTCAGGCTTCGAAGTGGCTGCATTTATTGGGAACATTGCTTTCGGTCTTCATGCAACAGGCAATATTTATTCTCACTGCATCTGTGTTCTGCTTTCGTTTTACTGCAAAGTTGGACAGGTGGAGTCTAATCTTTGCATTGATAATTTATATAATTGCCATTCTCCCTGCATTTTTTGGCCGGGAGTTTTCAGTATTGAGTGCATTTACAATGAGTGCATACTTTTGGCTTGTCCATGTAGGAGTTTTCGGTTTTTTAATTATCAGCCTTTTGCGTAAAACTGTGGTTAATAGAATTAAACCTCTGATACTTATTGGTGGATATCTTTTAATAATATGTTCTATTGTATGGGGACATTCACTGACACAGGTTTTCAGGGATATGGTGATGGCCCTTACCGGCGTATTGATAAATGCACTGATCTTGTTCTGGATATTGAAAATTGATTCTTCAGTAACAGCCATTCAGGAAACAGAATCTTCAGGGGATCTATCCGGTTTAAGTAGCTACGGTCTTTCACCGCGTGAAATTGATATAGCTTTATTGGTTCTGGCAGGAAGATCAAATAAGGAGATAGAGTTTGAGCTGCATATATCTCATCATACTGTTAAAAATCATCTCTATCGCATGTATAAAAAAGTTGGTGTAAATAGCAGAGCACAGTTTATGCACCTAACTCATGCCGGCATAGAAAATTAGATATGTGAAATCCGGGTATAAATTTTAACACTATAGCTTGATACGGCTGAATATTATTATATAAAAAAATTAAGAGGATGTTGATTGGGACAGATACAGGAAAAATGTCCGGCTTGCCAGTACTTTTTATTTCTGAGAGCAAGTTGCCAGTGGTGATGATCCGGCAGCTGATGTGTGATTATGTAAAGCTGGTATTTTGAATTTACTTCAGGTCTATTAAGGGTGTTAAAATCAAATGCCAACGCTTTGAAATTTAAGTATTGAATGAAAGGGTCAGAATGAGTAATAGATTATTCAGACCGATCTCAAGCCTGTTGCTAATACTTGCTGTATTGTCAATTCCGGCTCTGTCCAATGGGCAGGAAAAATCAAAATGGTCTTTCGGATTTACCGAACGATTACGCTATATTACCTGGAATAATGCCATTGATCTGGATTCTAATTTTGACGATGAATCCTCTTTTACCAGGCATCGTACATGTTTCTCTGCAAATTTTAGTCCCAATTCCAGTCTGTCAATTGCTGTGAAATTGACCAATGAATTCCGCAATTACTTCAAACCGGACAATCGGGACTTTGAGATCCATGAGCTGATTCTGGATCAGCTGTATATGGACTGGAAACGGCCGGCCGGACTGCCTCTGGATCTGAAGCTGGGGCGCCAGAACATGATACTCGGTGAAGGTTTTGTGATCATGGACGGACATCCCCTTGATGGCTCCCGTTCCATTTATTTTAACGGTGGCCGTATGGATCTGCATTTAACGGATTCACACAAAATTACGCTCTTCGGTGTCCGGCAAAATATAACCGACGATATTTTGCCTGTCATAAACGATCAGGATCAACGGTTAATTGAACAACCGGAAGAGGGTTTCGGACTTTATTATTCGGGCCGTCATGGTAAAGTTGGACTTGATCTTTATGCCATCCGTAAAAACATCCTTGGTGTTACCGTTACACAATTACCGGGTTCTGCTATAAATACAATTGGCCTGCGTAGTGTAATTCCAGTATTTCCAGCCCTGTCTGTCACAGCAGAGGCAGCTTATCAGGCAGGCACATATAACTCAGTTGACCGCAAGGCATGGGGCGGTTATTTTCATGCCGATTATATCATGAAACAAGCTCTTCCTTTTCCGGCAACAATCACCCTTGGCGGTATCGGCCTCAGTGGTGATGATCCTGATACGAAGCAATGGGAAGGCTGGGATCCGTTATTCAGCCGTTGGCCTAAATGGAGTGAGTCGTATATCTATACATTAATCAGGGAATTCGGTAGACGTGTAGCATATTGGAGCAATTTTACATCAATCTATGCAGGGATGACCTTCAAAGTCGCTGAGCCGGTACAGATAAAACTACAAATTCACCGCCTTGGTGCCATGCATGAATCCATCACTTCATCGGGTTTTCCCGGAGGTGGCGGACTGTCTCGTGGCACGTTGTTCATCGCAAAGATGAATTATCAGCTCAATAAACAATTATCAGGCCACGTACTTTTTGAGACTTTTTCGCCCGGTAATTATTATGCAGGAAATCTGGATTCATATCACTGGTTCCGTTGTGAACTTTTATATAGCTGGAGGTCATAAAATGGGCTTTAAAATTGCAGTAATTTCTGCGTATGCTATTATGGTCATTATCGTTGGTATTCTCGGAATGCGCAAGACTCATTCCTTTAAAGATTTTTTCCTGGGCGGTGGTAATGTCGGCCCATGGATGACTGCATTTACATATGGTACGGCGTATTTTTCAGCAGTGCTCTTTATCGGATTTGCCGGTAAAATAGGATGGGGTTTCGGCCTCTCCAGTCTCTGGATGATGGTAGGTAACGCATTTATCGGAGTACTGGGCGTGTGGTGGCTGTTGGGAGCACGGATAAAGACAATGTCTGTTGAGTATAATGTATCAACAATGGCTGAGTATCTGGAAAAACGGTATAACAGTCCATTTCTCAAACTGTTCTCAGCAGGGTCAATCTTTGTCTTCTTTATCCCCTACACAGCTGCTGTCTTCATGGGGCTATCTTATCTCTTTAAGGCAAATTTCAACCTGGAGTATTCGGCAGTTCTCATTTTTATGGGGCTTTTCACTGCTATCTATCTGGTACTTGGCGGATATAAGTCTATGACCATGATCGATGTTATCTTCGGTGCAATAATGATTGTCGGCGTCTTGATTTTGGATGTATGTACTTTGGAAGCAGGTGGAGGTCTTTCAGGAATTATAACTCAACTTAGGGCGATTGAGCCTAAATTAGTTGAAGCAGTAGGACCTCCCGGGATCTGGCCGTTGTTCTGTCTGATTTTTTTAACCAGTATCGCACCTTTTGCCATGCCGCAGCTGGTACAGAAGTTCTATGCGATCCGTGATAAACGTTCTATCCGCATCGGGATGATAGTCTCTACATTATTCGGAGTCATCTGTGTGGGCACCGCCTATTTTACAGGTGCCGCAGCACGTATATTCCTGAATCCTGAGACGGCTCCCGGCGCATTCAAGGATGGTAAGCCTGTATTTGACGCACTAATGCCTGAATTTATTGCCAATGTGATTCCTGAGTCTTTGTCCGTACTCATACTGTTATTGATTCTGGCCGCATCCATGTCCACTTTGGCTGCCCTGGTTCTCATTGCCAGTTCAGCTTTGGCAAAGGATGTATATGCCGGATTCATCAACCGTAATGCTTCTGATAAACGATTGACTTCACTGATGCGTGTATGTAGTGCTTTGATAGTCTTGCTATCGGTTATATTGGCCTATATTAAACCCGATACAATTGTTTCAATACTTGGAATATCATGGGGTGCCATCGGCTCTGTCTTTCTGGGACCCTTTATATGGGGCATGTTTACAAAATGGACAAACAAGGCAGGCGCAATTTCCTCGTCAGTACTTGGTCTGGCTGTATGCCTGGGGCTCTATTTTGGCGGATTTTCATCTCCGGAGGCTGGCACAATTGGCATGATGACTTCATTGGCTGTGAATCCTTTAGTCAGTTTAATTTCAAACAGATTTAAGGCAGCATAGATTAGTGACGTTCTCCGGCTCAAGTATAATTGGGCCGGAGACCCACGTGTTCAATTTTCACCTTAATTTATCAATTCCATCATTTTCTGCATCACAAAGACACACTCTGAAAGCTCTTCAAGTTAGTAGCACAGCCAATAGTTTAAAGGTCTTGCATTTATCTCCTCAAGATTATATGGAAAAGTTTTATAGATACTGTGGCACATCTATTGCAAAACAATCACGGTGCAGGAGGAGATCTCATTAAATCAGGGGCCTATTGTGGACATATTGATTGCAGAAGATGATTATATCAGCAGGAAATATCTATATACACTTTTAAGTAATTTCGGAAAAGTCAAGGTAGTGCATGATGGACGTGAGGCGGTGAATGTGTTTGCAGAAAATTTAACTCAGGATAAACCTTTTGATCTGGTTTGTCTTGACATAATGATGCCAGAGATGGATGGCATGGATACACTTACGGCAATACGAATATTAGAAGGTGAATATGGCGGTGAATTTGATCCTGCTAAAATTTTAATGGTTACCTCGCTGGCAGAAAAAGAATATGTTATGAAAGCAATGCAAATGGGTTGTGATGGATATATATTGAAGCCTGTTGACAAGTATAAATTGATAAATAAATTAAATGAACTTGGCCTGATAGAGTTGAAAGCAAAAAAATAATGATTCATTATTGATCTAAAAAAATATAAACTGCTCCGCATCAATATTTTCAGGAAGAATGAAAAGGAACACCCCGCAATTTCCCTCGTAGATTACTAAACCGACTTGCCCTACCCGGAAGATCTTATATAATATATTTTGTGATAATATGCCTTGACTTTGGCGTTAATATTTAATATAATATAACTTATTATTATTTAGCACAAAAAAAATCAATATTAAAGTAACTGTCTTCCAATTGTCAAAGCTGATAGCAAAGGCGTATTCCGATTGGCCATATTACCCCATGGAGGTTCAGGATGAAGAGATTTGTACAGTGGTATTCTTTAGTTGTATTTGTATTGATGGTCACGGTAACAGGATATGCGCAAAATGAGCAACATCCGGATAGGCGTTATGCCAGGCTGAAGCAGCAGATTGTCAAGCGTATAACGGATCATCTGGGTGATCAGGTCACACCTGAATTTATAGAGAGATATGTACAGAGAGAAATGGAATATGAAACCAGGTGGCTGAAGGAGTTGCAAGACCGGCGTATCTCCACATCAGTTTCACAGTCCATGGCCGTGAATGAACAGGATTCATTGGCCCTG
>JAGLOF010000156.1 GCA_023139105.1 bacterium | reverse complement strand
GATCGCTGATCTTTTTTTTCTCTCTCTTTTGGTGTTTTATCCCGAAAAACGACAACTTATTTATCAGTTTAGAAAAACCTCTATCAAAAAACTGAGTTGAACGTAGAATTGAGATGCGTGGGAATGTGCCAGCACTTACAGGTCATTCTCAAATGACTTGTTCGACCTTGGTTTTTCAATAAGCCGTCCAGTTGCGAACCGATGCAGAATGCTGGATATTAGAGTTTGATAAGGCATACCATCTTCAATAGCCCTTGTTTGAATCTCATCAAGCACCATGGATGAGATCCGAATATTTATTCGTTTGTCTTTTTTTAAAGTCTGACGAGCGTATCCTCTATGTCTTTCTATTTCTTTTTTAAGGTTTTTAACAGACTTCCATTCTCCCCGTTCATAACTATCAAGAATATCCTTTTCTTCTTTATCGAGTTTTATTTTCGCCATTTCGTCCTCCCAAATACTCACGAGTTGCTTTACGACTCGGAATTATTGTTTTTAAATATTTACCTTCTTCATCCTCAACAAATGGAACCAGATAAGCGTAGTCTTTAATTTTAACAATCAGCATTTGTTGATTTGGATATTTAGATTGATTTGGGTGCTCAATTACATCGATAAGGTCACCTCGTTCAATGTGCAGAATCACTTGCTCAAAGCTGAGACCACGTTCCGCTTTCAGCTTTTCATTTTTATCATGATTCCATTTATAATATGTCATAAAGAAAACTTAAGCACAATGTGTGCCATATGTCAACACAAGAAGTGATATTTTGAGGTCGAACAAGTGATTATACAGATCTGTATATCATCACGATTGTAAAGTTATCCTATTCTCATTCAGATTGTCTTATATTTCCGATATCATAACTCAGCCCGTATCTGCAGTGTGTAACAGCTATATGTAATTTATGTTCTTGTGGACGTTACGTCCCTTTGCCTGGTCCGCCATTTAATTTCCAGGGTTGATAATTTGGTCCAGCTCCTGGGTCAGTTTGTTGATTTGAATTTCCATCCGTAGAGGGAGGTGATCGCTGATCTTTTTTCTACTTTTTTGGTTCTTCATCCTTATAATAGCAATAATTTGATTCTAAGATTTAGATCAACAGTGTTTAGATCAACCTGTTGACAATTTTTCCGACATCTGGTAGCTGTATTTAGGTTGCGGGTATCTTAATGAGAATGGACACTTCATAACAAGGTATACCACAGATTCTGATCTATCCTACTATCCTATACAAACCGAAATTTCAGCTTAATTCGCTTTCGAAAAGCAAGTTCTTATCAAAATAATTTTTAATTTCAATGAATGTCCCGAAATTCCAAGGGAATAATGAATAAATGGGTTGGTTATAACCTGTTTGTTTAGGCTTATCCGGGTTAGGTAATCATCACCTATCGATCGAAAGGAGGTCATTATGGCAGAAGAGTTAACTACCGTAAAAAAAGCGCTCAAAAACCATCGTATCCAGCTTCTCGACCGGACAAATGTCGTTGCGGCAGGAGTAGGATACAAAATTACCGGCGGCCAAAAAACGTCCGCCTTGAGTATTGTGTGCTCGGTGTCTAAAAAGGTTGCGGCTTCGCAGTTATCGAGCATGGATCTGGTGCCCGCAACCCTGGATGGAATGCCGACAGACGTGATCGAAACCGGCATCATCCGGGCCTTACAATCCCCCACCGAAAAGCATCGGCCTGCCCCCGGCGGAGTTAGCATCGGCCACCGGGATATCACCGCCGGAACCCTAGGCTGTCTGGTAAAAAAGGACGGTCGATCCGTTATCCTGTCAAACAATCATGTACTGGCCAACAGCAACGCTGCTGAAATTGGTGACCCCATTTTACAACCGGGACCTTATGACGGCGGTCGATATCCTGAAGATCATATCGCCGACCTGGAACAATTTGTTCCCATCAACATCATCGGTCTTCCGAGCGACTGTCCGACTGCAACGGGTATAGCAAACTTTCTCAATAAAATCGCCAGGCTTTTCGGAAGCAGCGTGCAGTTGCAGGCTATCGACCAGCAAGCGACAGAAAACATAGTGGACGCTGCCATAGCACGCCCGCTCAACCCAGAGGATGTCAAAGATGAGATTCTGCAGATTGGCACTATACAAGGAGCGGCCGAGGGAGAGCTGGGAATGGCCATCAAAAAAAGCGGCCGGACCACCGGTTTGACAACCGGAGAAATTCAACAGGTGGATGTGACGGTCAATGTGCAGTATGGGGAAGGAAAGATTGCCCAGTTCACGGATCAATTGATGGGCGGAGCGATGAGCCAGGGTGGGGATAGTGGTTCGGCAGTGCTGGATGAAAGCAACCACCTGGTGGGACTACTGTTTGCCGGAAGCGATACTACCACCATTATGAATCGAATTCAAAACGTCTTCTCCACGCTGGGTGTTTCACTGTGATATTTCGCCTGCTGATCATATTGCTGGTATTACCTGCCATTGCAATGAGTGAAGATAGCAAAATGCCAAATTCAATAAAAGATGTTAAGGCCCAACACGAAGAACGCCTGCTTCAATTACCCGGTGTTGTGTCGGTGGGCATCGGCCATGATGAAAATGGAAACCCGGCAATTATCGTGGGCCTTGAGCGTCCAGATCCTGAAACCGAGTCACAACTGCCGACCTGGCTGGATGGTTATCCGGTAGTGGTTCGGATTGTTGGTCGGATAAAGGCCCAGTAGGGTGAAAATGTGTCCTTCCTCTAACCATCAAAGGGTGGCCTGGGCGGTGGCTGTGTGTTTTGTTACTCTCGTGGCGCTCCCAATAAAGTTTTAGAAAGAATGCCAACATTAGCAAGTTTTACAGATATTCATTCCGTATCTCGGTGCTGGCATTTGCTGTCGGCTTTCGGGACGCTGTTAATTATTGATTCCTGAGAAATAAGTACTCTTTTTAAAACGATAGAATTATATAAAAAGTAAAGTACGGCTTATTCGCAAAATAGAAGATATTTCAATCAGATCGGTTATAAAATTCATTAAGCGATCTAAAACAGTTGATAAAAGCCGTTTCAGAGAGTGTCTTGAGTAAGCATGGGCCTTTGCCCATCTCTTGATATTACATGCAGTCACTTTACAGGCTACCGCAAAACAGACTTTGACAGATCTGCGTACACGCAGTTTACTGAATCCATGGCTGCGTTTTAATTCAGACATCGTTGCCTCGATTCCGGATCGAATCTTGTAACGATCTTTCCATTTGGTGGTTTGTTGAACAGAGTACATTTGATCCCGTAAACGAAGCTCAGGAGTAATTTCCAGACGAAAATGGCCGATCGTATCTTGAGGCTTACAACCCCGATCACGATGATTGGGAGCACGTACCGGACATTGATCAAGAAGGCGGCAGGATCGACAAATATCTCCATCAAAGATGGCGTGAAGAGATCGCCGTGTTGTATTGTTGGCACTGAGTATGCGGTGATCTATCGGACGGTGACCCTTGGGGCATGCGATGGCATGGGGTTGGGGACATTAGTCATTAGTTTATAAGGTTGTAGCCTATGGTATCTTGAGAGGGGCCAGCCATGATTGGAAAATAGTGCTATAAAATGATGTGCGTCACACAGTTCCGCATAGTTCGCGTCCTAATCCGCCATTTAATTTCCCGGATGGATCATTTGGTCTATCCCTGGGTCAGTTTGTTAATTTAATTCTGCCCCGGGAGGTAAATGATCGCTGATCTTCTTTTTCCTCTCTTTTGGTGTTTTATCCTGAAAAGTATGGATCTCCCAGAATTTGAGGGAAGGGGCGATTCTTAAGTATATTGAGATAAAACGTAACAAATTCTGATTTTTCTATTATTATTGGTAAGTTATATGTGATTAACCT
>JAGLOF010000155.1 GCA_023139105.1 bacterium | reverse complement strand
TCTGGATTTATCTTGGCACGATCATGTATGGGCTATATGATCTTATTTTTCGCTCACTTTAATCATTATCTCGACTGGCTCAATAGACCAATATAGATAATCATTGTAAGATAAAGTTAATTTAATTTTATTAGATTTATATTCTTTGGGGACACTCACGATGCCCTTAAAAGCACCACCTCAACACCGTTCTCGTAATTTAATACTAATATTACCAAGCGGACTATTTACTGATTCAAGTGTGGCCGTTGGAAATTCAACAATTCCATCGTCTGGAAGACTGTAATTTCTATTTAAAACGGTAATAGCTCTATAACCTTTTGTCACAATGTAAGCTTTACATTCTAAAGAATCTTCGAGTGTTATTTCTTCTGGTATTCCACTTGGATCAATTTCTTGATTAAATCCAAGACAGACAATTGGTGCATCAGATCTGTTTTTACTCCACCCAAACTTCCCATAATCTTCACTGTGAACAGTCCAATTAACTCTGTCACTCAAGCATTCGAAATTCAAACGTATCAACTCATAATTATGAAGTGCCAAAGAAAACCCATATTCGGTAGTATCATTTAAAGATTTTAATTTAGTATAAGTTCTGCGTTGTTTTAATTTTAAATATTCTCCGTCATCTGTAAGGTCTTTGTTCCTGTTCAAATCAATATAAAGTTCCGGCCCATCAAGCACCATCCAGATTGGAGTTTTTAAATCCTGTTCTAATGCTAAGAGGCAATATCGTGGATTTTTTGTTTTATACTTAGGTTCTTTTTTTATACTACGGTCAACAGATTTAAAATCTTGGGCACTTGCATTTGTTAATATAAATGTCAATAGAAGGAGCAAAATTCTTTTCATCAAATATCTCCGATTTTTTAATGATATTGATTCTTATGTAACATTTTACACTCATAATCAAGGTAGAACGACCAACGTACCCGACCATCCCCTCGCAGATCCCTACGTGATACGTTCCCGCACAAGGCTCCTCGGCAAAAGCTCACTTCGTACAAGAAATCGATTTGCTCTCTTTGCTATTCCCTACAGTGAGACGTGGCGTGCCTTGACGCTTTCAAGACTGCTGCCTTCCGAAGCATGAATATCGTCGGCTTTCCGAAGCGAACGATGTTCGCTCATTATCCCGCTGTCCACAAATAAGCATTTTTCAGGGCTCAATATGCCCTGAAAGAAATTCCCTTGGGGTAGTAGACTCTGCACCCTTGTTTCCCTCAGCTTCGTACTCCCGTTACCGGATCTGCACGGGAAGTTCTATACTGCTCTGCTGGGAGACGCTTTAAGCAGATGGGATTAACACCCACTGAGTAACATTATCGAATTTCATCTCAAAGAACTGAAAATCCCAACGATCTGGATTTATCTTGGCGCGATCATGTATGGGTTAGCGTTAACTACTTAATAGTACATGAATATTTTTAAGGATTCTATTCGGCAGGTCAGCCTGCTTAGTCAGTAGGGTGTGTTGAACAAAGAAAAACGCACCTTTATATGCAAGCCGGAGTGCATCTATTGACACACCCTGCCCAACTCAGACCCCAAATCTCTGACTCAGCTCATCGATGCTGGATTCAGAAATATGCTGACTGATAGAAGGCGGGTTCTCCAGCAGACGCCATAAACCTGATTCTATGATCTTGATACCATTATTTCCCTTACGAAGTATGTGATGATCAGCCAGGATCTCAATGAGCTTGCGGTTGTTGAGAAATATCGGAAATAATCGATCCGAATGTACAAGCCTTTCAGCAATGGAAAGATAGTAAACAGACTCAACAGCTTCACTGTCACCATTAAGTTTTCCCTGTTTCTCTTTGGGGAGCTGACTGGTATTGATCTTGAATATATCCTCTTGCCCTAGTCCAATCACGGCACCTCTGTTTTTCTTGCCCTGTATGTGCTGATGGAGATCAAAAAACATGAGAGACCGTATTTTTTGAGATACCTTGAAATGTTTGCGCGCAATGGCAAAAGGAAAAATCAATGAAACATTAGCGCCCAGTATGGCGTCATGACACTCAAAGGTGGTGAGCATAGAATTTTCAACGGTCAAGCGACCGGTGCAATAGACGCTCCCCAGAACAATGCAATTCCGCAACAGCACGTTCTTGCCATAGATATTACCCAGGATTAGGGCATTGCTCAAATTGGCGTCACAGAGGTAGATGTCGGACTCAAACCTTACTTTAAAGGGAATGTCTTCAATGAGTATCGAATTCCGGGTGGTCACGCATGATGCGAACGTCACATTATCAGCCGGGCCTTTGTAATTTTCATTAAAGGAGATGGTGATTGAGTCCTTGCTGTAAAGAGACTGCTCTACTTTGATATCAGGCCCCATTACATTGAGCGTGCCGCACCAAATGCCTCCCTTCACATTGGCACCGCTATTCAAATAGACATCACGCCACATCTCCATGCGGTTATTAGGGACAATGCTTCCATGGTGCTCAGCGGCCACAACGTACCGCGTGCTATCGTGTATATTGTCTGTCTGCATAAATAGGCTCTTTATCCGTGAACAACAAATTGGCAGTCTTCAAAGAGAGCGTCCGCTTCTTCTTCAGACATGTTCTGGTCATTAAGACAATTATGGCGAATTTGCCCGGTATCATCACCACCCAAAACGTCAGAAGGGGCGGTTTGCAGTGACAGACGGGCCTGGCTCTCCAGCAGTCCCCTCACCCCCGTCTCTAGTTTAATTCCTTGCTTCTCAAACTCTTCAGAGAAGACAATCTGGGTCTCAACTTCACCGGTCTCTTCATTTACAATGACAGCATAATAGAACGGAATATTATACTCCCCTTCTTTCATTGCATTGCTGAATAGAGAGTCCATGGAAAGGTAGCACTGGTTTCTCTGTTCCAGAAAATGATCAATATGCGTTTCAGCCTTTGTGGAAGCACTATTGAGGGACTGAGACCGCGTCAACACTGTTTCAGCCAGGTTTTTGGCTATCTGATTCCAAAATTCTACAGAGACAAAGCTGAACTTCTTTTGTATTTCATTGGGATAGATGGAATCCGTCAATTCAAAGACATGGCCGTCCAATTGACATATAAAATCACTGTGCTCTTTGACAAGTTGCTTTGAGTACCGTCCATAGCGGCTTTTAATACGCTTAACAATCTCTTGATACTGGGCGTGCTTCTTTTGAATATGGCTGGCAATGAATTTGATCTTATTTTTATTGACAATAATGTCGGCTTCCCGGGCCTTCATCTGCACGGCCACGCTTCCGGTAAACAATTCCCGGACCCGTTCCACCATATCCTCTCTGAAGACCGCAAGGGTCGTTCGAATGAACTTCAGCTCTTGCAAGGGCTCGACGATTTTCTTCATATTTTCATGCAGAACATCGACAATGGCTGTGGTGCTTCTTTCTATGGAACGAATTTTCGGTGAATCCACTTCCATCTTACGAGGAAAATCAACCTTTACATTGACTCTATCGTCCATCACAATAATCCTTGTTAATTGCTGTGCAGTTTAGCTTCTTCAGTTTCCATACTAGATTGGCCTAGGAATTTACCCTTTAAATCAATCCCAAAATTGTTAAGCTTTTTGCCAATCTGAAGTATACCCTTTTCATCATGCAGGTTGATCCCTTCAGCCTTGGCTCTGGCTGCTTGAATAGAGTTACCCTTTTTCACATTGTCGTTTATATTGTCTAAACCTTTGCCAAGTCTTTCTGTTTGCACATCCATTTTGACACCTAGATTGTTGACGCCATCCTTAATATCGGTGAGCTTACTATTGGTTTCATCCAGCTTGTTGCCAACCATGTTAAATCCGTCTCTGTTTACCTCTGTCAGTGTATCCAATTTTCCACCGATGACTTCTGTGTTGTGGTTAACCGCTTCAACGGTGCTTTTAACGCCCTCAAGAATATCTCTCTGTACTTGATCTCGCTTTTCATCTTCCAACCGTTGTGCACCTGCCAAGGTGTTCATCTCCTGTGCATAAGTGGCCATACGCTGTTCTTTGAATTGATCTATCTCACTAATCACTTGTGCAGTCTGTCTGGCCACCTGGGCTTCTGTTTGACGGCTATGCTCCTGTATGCCTTGCAGTACCCGTTCTTGTGAGAGCTTGAACTCATTCAAAATGGTGTTCATACTCCCCAAAGCTTCATTCTGCCCCATAATTTCTGCCTGGAAACGCTCCATTTCCTCAGTCAGCCTGTATAGATGGGTCAGATGTGTGTCATTGGCCAAATCCAACTCTTTTTCTATTTTATTGTTATTACCCAACTCTTTTTCCCGGATGCGCGTATGAGCCTTAAGCCTTTCCAGCTTATGCTCCTCCAAGAGGAATTCATAAACCGGCATAATTATTTCATCCAGCATGCGATGAACCGGTATGGGATTGCCGGTTTTATTCTGACAGGTTTTGCACACCCAGACATCGGTGCCGTCGATTCTCTTGCAACGTGTATTGACAGAAAAACTCACCTTGTCCGTACGGTTTTGATTCTGTACAGAGTAATTGCGCTTTAACAGTGACTCGGACTGAGACTGATTACAAGTGGGGCAATAGAAGTGAAAGGCCATATATTGGCTAGTGTTCCCAAAATCAAAACACTCAGGTGCCACTTGATGGGCAATGGATGTTGACCGGGCTTGAAATAAAGCAACATTGACTTTCACCCAATAACGTTTCCATTTTCCCAGCACCCTATCTAATTGTCGACCTCCAGGACTGTCCAGTACTTCCTGAATTTTTTTGAGAGTCTCTATGGGCTGACTACCGGCTGGGCCACTAGGCCTCAGTAACGAAAGTACGGCTTTGCTTTTCACAGCACTGACTTGTATGGGGACTTTGGCATGGTGTTTATAATACCGGGCGGTTTTGTTCAAATACGTATGAATGGCTTTTTCAATATCATAGAGAGGCACTCTGGCTCCATATTGCGTGGCTTCATCGGTATCAACCCACGTCTTTTCACCTTGCATAATCCAGGGAATGGCTTGGAGCCTTTTATTGATGGTGGCGGTTTCTTTATTAAAGGATGGAAAATTTTCAAGAACGGGATAGTCAAATGAAACAGTTTTCATGAGTTCTTGTGGACCGACGACTAGCTTGCCTAAAGAGGTTTTTCTGCAACTGAAGGGGATGGAGCCAACACCTACATATTTTACCTTAAACGGGCCTTTCACCCTTTCTCTCACTTTTTTAGCGTCCGTCACTTTTACTTTTTTTTCTATTTGCGTATTTACTTTTCTTGTACGGGGTACTTCTATATGCTCAAATTTGCGCATTTTAAAGAGCAAGATAGTACTTAAACCGCCGCCAATGATCATGGCAATAATGCCAACGGCCAGGCCGGCATTAAAGCCTAAAACGATAGAGACCACGGCACTGACTGCTAATCCTTGCCAACCCAGGGGGCTTGGCCCTTTGTCTACGGTCTCGGTTTCAAAATAGGTCTCTTCTACTTCTTTAACTTCTGTGACGGTACGGTATTGGGGGGGAATGACTTTTTCATTAATTTGGACGGATTGTTTATATTTGGCAGCAATCCATGCCAGTGCTTGATGATTAACAGCAGTTCTGTGAATCATAACAACCTCAAACGGAAAGGAATGGGCATTCCAGATTCAATTGTAAATGGAATGACGGTAATATATTGATAGAATACAATTAAAGCAAGTCCAATTCTTGTCTTACTTATCTAATTAAATCTGGTTCAGGTAGTCTACATTAGAAATGAGACAGGCTATGGCCATATATCACACAAATATGCAAGGCACCCGGCGCACTATTCAAAAGGTGCATCTCGCGATAAAACCTACTCGACTGTTATAGATAGCGTCATCCCAATCAGCATCATCGGGAAGATATATCACACCAGAATCAGAATAATTTTAAATTCCTCCGTAACGATACCACTCTGTATAGTCATGGGGGTAGTAGTAGTGAAAATCATACATGACATTATCATCTTTAATAAGAAAATATACATTCTCAGGATTCTGGTAATCCACCTCCCACTCTCCCCATACACCGGCCAGTGACTCAACAACCAAAAGATGATTTTTGTCAACTGTGCGGATTGTATCGGCCAACTGCTGAGCAAGTTCCTGCCACTGCTCAAAAGACTGTGATGTTGTGGGTTCATTCAATAAATCATAACCTGCAATTATCGTTTCATTGCTATAGCGTTGAGCAATAGTTTTCCATAATGCAAGGAGTCTGGCTTGATTT
>JAGLOF010000154.1 GCA_023139105.1 bacterium | reverse complement strand
GCGGCTTCGTGGTCTTTGTGATCTCTGTGCGAGTGCTCTTTTTTTTATATTTTCCGCTCTTTTTCGTAGGCAAATGTTCCTGCTCTTCTTTCATTTTATAAAAATTTGGGTGTCCCTGTGTCGAAAACAGGTGAGAGATCTTAAAAAGATTAGTTAATGGCGTAAATTTTAAGTTATAAGATCTCTCACCGCCGGTGAAGCTGGCGTTCGAGATGACAGCAAAAGAAATGGAGTGTTGCTCCCTCCGCTTTTAAAATTTCCGAATCCACCTTCTCATTTTTTCTAAAAATCTACAACTTGCCCCTTTACAAATCATTTCACACCAACCTTGTAAACTCTTTATTCACAAGTAATTATGCATGGCCACTCTCTTTTGGTACGGCTTATGCCTATGGGATGTGTAGTTCTGCAAACCAGCGTTCAAAGGATGATTGATGCGATGACGATTTACAACACACTAAAAAACAAGGAGACCCTGCTCATTGATGATGATCAATGGATAAGGGATGCGTTACGCATCATATTTGAGAGCGAACACTGTCCTCTGGTCGCCGTTGAAACCGCCGAGGAGGGCATGCAGCTTTTATCGAAAAGGACGTTCGATGTCATCATCTGTGACTACAAACTCCCCGGGCAGGACGGCATACAGTTCTTTGAGCATATTCAGCACACAACCCCCCGATGCTGTAAAATTTTGATGACGGCCTATGGAAGTAAAGGACTTTGGGATCAGGCGTGGCAAATAGGTGTCCATGCCATGATTTATAAACCCTTCACCACTCAGTCCATTGAAGATTGTCTGAGCCGTTTATTACAGTCACAGACCGTTGAGCCATTGAAAGAACGGTGAAAGGAAAACTGAAAAACAGGGAGAAAATCGCAATACACAACGGAAGCACTAAAAATAACACCACTTTTCTGGAGGTTTTTAAACAATGAGCAGCCAAAACTATAATCCTTTTGATACAGCCAAGGCCCAGTTTGATAATGTGGCCGGGATGCTGAATCTGGATCAGGGCAGTAAGGCCCTGTTGCGCGATACGATGAGAGAATATCATTTCAATATTCCCGTGAAAATGGACAACGGTGAGGTGCAGGTGTTCCGCGGCTTCCGTGTCCTCCATAACGATGCCCGTGGGCCCGGAAAGGGTGGCATCCGCTTCCATCCCCAGGAGACCATCGATACGGTTCGTGCGCTGGCCATGTGGATGACATGGAAATGCGCCGTAGTAGACATTCCACTGGGCGGCGGCAAAGGCGGCGTGATCTGCGATCCTCATCATTTAAGCCCCCGTGAGCAGGAACAGATCTGCCGTGGCTGGGTACGCCAATTGGCTCAGGATGTAGGTCCCTTGAGAGACGTACCCGCGCCTGATGTCATGACAAATGCGCAGCATATGCTCTGGATGCTGGATGAGTATGAGACGATTCATGGTGGACGTTTTCCTGGTTTTATCACAGGCAAACCAGTGGGCATGGGCGGTTCTCTAGGCCGGACAGAGGCCACGGGTTACGGTGTGATTTACACGGTTCGTGAAGCTCTGAAAGAACTGAACATCCGGCCCGAAGACACCATAGCAAGTTTCCAGGGCTTTGGCAATGTCTCTCAGTATGCCATCCGGCTCTATCAGCAAATGGGCGGCAAGGCCATTGCAGCATCCTACTGGGATCAGGCCGATCAGACATCTTATACCTTCAAGCGTGAATCCGGCCTGGATATGGATGAACTGACGACCATCACCGACCAATTCGGTGCTATCGATAAAATCAAGGCCAAGACCATGGGCTATGAAATTCTGGACGGCGGAGCCTGGATTGAACAGGACGTGGACTTACTGATGCCCGGTGCTCTGGAGAATCAGATCAACGCCGATACTGTGCATAAAATTAGCAATCGAGTTAAAGTCATTGCGGAAGGTGCCAATGGTCCTACTACTATTGAAGCAGATAAAGTGCTACATGAGCGTGGAATCTTTGTCATCCCCGATTTCCTGGCCAATGCCGGTGGTGTAACATGCAGCTATTTTGAACAAGTCCAGTGCAACATGAATTATTACTGGGAAAAAGACGAGGTGCTGGGCAAGCTGGACACCAAGATGACGGCGGCTTTTATCGCTGTCAGTGAGCTGGCCAAAAAGAAGAATCTATACATGCGTGATGCGGCTTACGTGATCGCTATCGACAGGGTCGCTCAGGCTTGTCAGAAACGTGGTTGGGTCTAATCTTCTCAACCAGTCCGACAGCGGCAGCACATGCGGGGGAAGTGTCGAGCCCCCCACGTGCCGCCGTGCTTCAGAATTAATGTAAAGGCGGCCCCATGCAAGAGCATAGCCAATCAATCGGTTCCTTTGATATTCCTCTGTTTAACCGTAATTTTTTTACAGGGAAAGAATTCTTTACCCGAATGGGTCACGGACAGATTGGCGGTAAAGCCCGGGGCCTGGCCAACATCTATGCAGAGCTCGAGCACCATGCCCTGTACCGTGATTTTCCCGGAATCATTATAGAAATACCCCGCCTTTCGGTGATTACTACCAAATACTTCGACCTTTTCATGCAGCAGAACCACCTCTATGAAACCGCCCTGTCCAATGACGCCGATGAGCGCATCGCCCATCATTTTCTGGCGGCTGATCTGCCCGCAGATCTCACCGGAGACCTGTGGGCCTTGATCTCACGGGTGCATACCCCTCTGGCTGTTCGCTCTTCCAGCCTACTCGAAGACAGCCTGAACACACCGTTTGCGGGCATTTATGAAACCAAAATGATCCCAAATAATGAGCCCGATACAGAAAGCCGCTTTCATAAGCTGGTGGAAGCGATTAAATTTGTCTATGCCTCGACCTATTTCAAACAGGCCAGAGCCTACGCTGAGGCCACAGGAAACCGTATTGAGGACGAAAAAATGGCGGTGATCTTGCAGGAAGTTGTCGGCATAAGGCATGGACAGCGTTTCTATCCCAATATCTCCGGCGTAGCCCGGTCCTATAACTATTATCCCACAGGCCGGGCCCTCCCGGAGGAGGGCATTGTGAGCCTGGCACTGGGGCTGGGCAAAACCATTGTAGACGGTGGACGGTCCTGGAGTTACTCACCGAGGCATCCCAAAGTGAATCCACCGTTCAATTCCGTGGCCGACCTACTGAAAAAGAGTCAGACCAAGTTCTGGGCGGTGAACATGGGCACACCGGTTAAACATGACCCCATGGCTGAAACAGAGTACATGGCAGAATATAGCCTTGCAGATGCGGAGTATGACAATGTGCTCGCTTCTCTGGCTTCAACCTATGATCCCGCGTCTGACCGGCTTACCGTGGGTACTGGCCGGAAAGGGCCGCGTGTTCTGACCTTTGCGCCTATTCTGCATCTGTCGGTGTTTCCGCTAAACCCGGTGATCAAGGCGATCTTACCCATCTGCGAGGCCTCAGCCGGAGGGAGCGTAGAGATCGAGTTCGCGGTGACACTGGATGCACTGCATCGTGAGCCTGTGCGCTTCAATCTGCTTCAAGTGCGGCGGATGACACAAGAGGAAGAGGATATACCACTGGAAGACTCTCAGCTAAACGGGGACGAGGTGCTCATGAAATCCAATCGCATTCTGGGCAATGGTGAGAGATGCGATATCAGGGACATTGTCTATCTCCATCCCGACGTCTTTGATTTCAGCCAGTCGGCTCAAATTGTTCCCATTTTGGAAGGTTTGAACCGGCAACTGACTGAGGCAAGGCGACCCTATCTGCTTATAGGCTTCGGACGCTGGGGCAGCAGCGATCCCTGGCTGGGCGTACCTGTAAAATGGCCTCAAATCTCCGGAGCGAAAGTCATCGTAGAGGCAGACCATGCCGTAAGACCGGTGGACTTCAGTCAGGGGTCGCATTTCTTCCACAATGTCTCTAATTTACGAGTCATGTACTTCTCCATACCCTCTGGCGGATCTTGTGCCCTCGACTGGGATTGGTTGAAGGCACAGCCGTCTTGTAATGAGATGGGATGCGTCCGGCATCTTCGCCTGGAACGTCCCATATCTTCCACCGTATCAATGAAAAAGGGATGGGGAGTAATCATCCGATGACCAATAAATCATCAGGCATTGATGCCATGCTGGGCCAGCTTCAGGAACGGGCCAAAGAGCTTGATTGCTTTTATCAGCTTGAAGCACTATTGACCCAATCTGAATTAAGTATAGGCAACTTACTCAAAGGCATCATCACCATTATTCCGCCGGCATTTCAATATCCTGAAATCTGTCAGGCCTCCATCGTCTATGGATCTGAAGTCTATGAAAATCCGGACTATGTAGCCACAGAGAGTATGTTGAGTGCAGACATCAGATTGCAGGGCGAGGTGTTGGGCTGTATCAAAGTTGTCTACGTGAAGCCTATGCCAAAAATTAATGGCGACTGCTTTCTCCCCGAGGAACACAAACTCATCAAGGCCATAGCCGACCGTATCGCGCATACGATATTCTATCGCCAGTTGCGCCAAACGGCTGATGAGTGGGAGCGGGTCAAGGGCGATTTGCGGCATCAACCGGGCAGCGAATGGATTTCCATGGTGGATGTCCTGCTTAAAACCGATAAAAAACTCTTCCTCTATCTGTCCCAGAAAATGTTACATTATCTCCGGCTTCACGGTATTGAAGAGGCCAATGACTTGCTGAAGCGTTTTGAGACCAAGCATCCTCCGGAAGCCCTGGGTGAGTCCAACATCCCCAGCCGTAAGAGAACCGTGGACGCCCTGCTGACCATGGGGCATGATATTTTTGAGGTGGCCGCCAGGCATTTTGAGCATGCACGTATTCTCTCAAATATTCAGCGGTGGATGCAGGAGGAGAAGTCACGTTTCCTGGTCAGAGCCATTGATGATCCTCATTCGTCTCTCACAGAAATCATCGACGCTGTTACGCGATACCATCACCTGGTTGCCGAAGGCGCGGAACTCTCACCCTCGATTAGAAAAGGATTGCGAGTTTCATTGGTGCGCCGCTTCTTTTCCGATCAGCTGGATTTTATCAACATTGCCAAACGCTATGTGGGTGTTGAGGATTACTATGAGATAGTGAATCATATCATTTTTCCGGCCAACAGTCGGGGCAGCCTGGGCGGAAAAAGCGCAGGCCTCTTTCTGGCATCGCAGATCGTCAAAAAATGCCAGGTCGACAGTGTAAAGCAATGTCAATTTAAGGTACCCAAGACGTGGTACATCACTTCAGACGGGCTGATGAACTTTGTCTATTACAACAATTTGGAAGAGGTCATTGAACAGAAATATAAGGATCTGGATGAGATCTTTCTGGAATATCCCAATATCATTCAGCTCTTCAAGAATGCGCCTTTTCCCCCGGAGATGACACAGAAACTGTCCAACATGATGGATGACATAGGTGAAGTGCCTATTATTGTTCGGTCTTCCAGTCTTCTGGAAGACCGTCTGGGTGCGGCTTTTTCGGGCAAATACAAGAGTCTGTTTCTGGCAAACCAGGGGGATAAGGCCAGCCGTCTGGAGGCTCTGACCGATGCCATAGCCGAGATCTACGCCTCCACTTTCGGGCCTGACCCCATAGAATACCGCAGAGAAAAAGGTCTTCTTGATTTCTTTGAGGAGATGGGCATCATGATTCAGGAGGTAGTGGGCAAGCGTGTCGGACCCTATTTCTTCCCGGCCTTTGCCGGTGTGGCCTTCAGTCGCAATGAATTTCGCTGGTCGCCACGGATCAAGCGCGAAGACGGTCTGTTGCGCCTGGTGCCCGGCCTGGGCACACGGGCCGTAGACCGCGTGGCCGACGATTATCCTGTTCTTATTGCGCCGGGCAATCCGGATTTACGCGTCAATATCACACCCGATGAGATCGTCCGCTATTCACCACGGTATATCGATGTCATTCATCTGGAAAAGAATCAGTTTGAGACTCTGAAGCTGGATGATCTGTTAAAACAATACGGTGATGAATTCCCCTTGGTGGATCAACTCTTTTCCATAGTAAAAGAAAATGATATCACGGATTCTGTCTCCCTGTTCAATCTCGATTTTGACAGAGACCAATTAGTGCCTACATTCGCTGGCATTATGAAGCGAAGCAATCTGGCGGGCCAGATGAAAAGTCTCATGCATCTTCTGGAAAAGACTATTGAAACACCGGTGGATCTGGAGTTTGCCCACGATGGTGAGGATCTCTATCTGCTTCAATGCCGGCCTCAAAGTTTTGCCAAGGAAATTGCACCTGCGCCCATTCCCAGTGACATTCCCCGGGACAAATTGATTTTTTCCGCCAATCGTTTTATCTCCAACGGCTGGGTCCGTCAGATTTCACATATTGTCTATGTAGACCCCGATGCCTACAATGCAGCCTCGGATCTTGATACATTAAAAAAAGTGGGCCGGGCAGTAAGCCACCTGAACAAAGTGCTTCCCAAACGGCAGTTTATCCTCATGGGCCCAGGACGCTGGGGCAGCCGAGGCGATATCAAACTGGGCGTTAATGTCAGTTATTCGGATATCAACAACACAGCAGTACTCATTGAGATTGCCAGAAAAACGGGTAATTTCACACCTGATCTCTCATTCGGTACACATTTTTTTCAGGACCTGGTAGAGGCTGGCATACGCTATCTACCGCTCTACCCCGACGAAGCCGAAGTGGTGTTCAATGAGACATTTTTCAGAAAAGCACCCAATATTCTTAATGAACTGGCACCAGGATTTGAGGATTTATCTGATATCATTCATCTGATCGATGTGCCCGGTTGTGCTAACGGTCGTATCCTCACACTTTTAATGAACGGTGAGCTCAACAAGGCCGTGGCCGTGCTGGTTGAACCGGCGGAGACAGCAGGCGGCTTTATCGATTATACAGACCAGGCCCAGGCAACATCCTCTGATGATTTCTGGCGCTGGCGTTTTCACATGGCCGAGAAAATTGCAGCCCACATTGATGCCGGAAAATACGGTGTGAAAAAAGTTTATGTCTTTGGCAGTACCAAGAATGCCACAGCGGGGCCGGGTAGTGATATTGATTTACTTATACACTTCGTTGGCAATGATGCTCAGCGGAAAGAATTGCAACTGTGGCTGGACGGATGGAGTCTGACCTTGGCGGAAATGAATTTCCTGAAAACGGGCTATACATCAAAAGGGCTGTTAGACGTACATTTTGTGACCGATGAAGACATCCGGAACAGAAGTAGTTTTGCCGTGAAGATTGGTGCAGTGACTGACGCTGCCAAAGAATTGCTGTTGGGTACGGCTATCTGAGTTCCCACCGGCTTTCATCTGATGTATTGGGGTTGAATCGAATCAGTGCCAGTTCCGGCTCGTCGTGGGCGGCTGAGGGCAGAGTGGTCCTGCCGATTTCATCGCATCAGGCAACCGTCAGTCCAGCCAATTCATGGTCATGCCAGGATTTACCTGAGCTCTCTGGCAATTACTAAGACCGGATTCGCACCGGTGAGTACATGTCAGCTTTTCAGGACGTACCATGCATGGGTTATATTGGCACTATCAACTTATATTGAAAGCTTTAAATGTAATTTTCCAGTAGCTCTTTAAAGCAATGATTAATTCTTTTTATGTAAGCATGCTTGTGTATATTGCAAAATATTCATTTAAGTTTTTGACCAAGCTGAAATGCTTTATCTAAATAATATTCAACTTCCCTGTGCCATACATCACCAGCATAAAGCTCCCCTACTGTTTTCGCATTTAAAGAATCCTTGATGACACCTTTTATTTGTGGTGTAGCCCAGTTGCATAATTTTTTGTATCTGGGAGGTATCATGCCTGAGGTTGCGATGATTACAGCCTTTCTTTTTTTGTCCGATCTAGGTTCCGGGCAACCCTTTATAAGAACATAACTTTTTTCAGGCTTTGCAAATGTCCAACAGATTCTCTCAAGGAAAGTCATCATTAACGCTGTTGCATATCCCATATGGATCGGTGTTCCCAATATCAATGAATCAGAATTAGTAATATCCTGATTGATCTCATCCATATCATCACGGATTGCACATTTGCCGAGCATACTCCCTGGATTAGTTCGCCAGCAAGCAAGACAATCTTTACAGTAGGCAATTTCATGATCCGAGAGATAAATCTTCTTCACTTCAATATCAGGGGATTGTTTGATAGCTCCTTCGATAGCTTTACTTACCAATGTATCGGTGGCCTTTCCCTTTCGTGGACTGCCAATGATTGCAAGAAGTTTCATATATACCCCTTAACTTATTATCAATTTGGACTTGCACTCTATAAGAAGCACCAAGCTGCTCTTGGCGCACTAACGCTTAAAATCAGCCGACCTAAAAACGCGCAGTGTTTTTTGGATCAACTGGATTTTCTTGTTAGCCGATTGTTTTGGTTGGCGTGACTTCACGTGATGCCTCGTTTCTTATGCCCTCAATAAGACTTGCGATTTCTACGTTTGGGGTTACCAACTCACACAGAATATCTTGAGGCAGTCTTCCCAATTCTTGTTGAGTCTTGAACTGCTTGTACATTGATTTGTCAAAAAACGCCATTATCTTTTTCGGTGCTTGTGTACCCAACATCATTAGTGTGTCAGATTTAATTTTGTTAAATTTTCCGGGGCCACCCTTTCCATTTTTTGTTTTGTATTCCGAGCACGACAAAAGATATATAACTTTCAATTCACCGTCTTCATATACCACTGCATCATATTCGAATTTTCCACCCCAAATAAGATCAAGCAGCTTTTGTTTTATCTCAGCACCTGGATACTGTTTTTGCAAGTATTCGTCCCTGAACCAAGGTTCGATTACTTTCTTGATGGTAGTTGTGTCTGCCATGACTTTCCTCGGCTAATGATTTACATCACAAGTGTGCCCAAAAAATTCTTATCAAAATACTCTGTTCAGTATTGTCAAGCGAGACGACATAATCCCGCACTCAACAGCGAACAGCCGAACGCCTGTACCATCAGCCGAACGCAATAAAATGTGTGGAATGCAGTGGGCACATTTCATACATCATTGGTGCGGCAAAAAGATACAGGCACGAAGTCGGATTAATTGTTGGACCGAATCCAACGCAACCGTCCGCAACTTGATTTTTTCATGGACCAGTGGGACCATCCACTTGGAAACTATAAAATGAAAATGACATGTGACTGCCACATCCAATTATTTAGACTAAATCCCCAGATAACATCCTAAACAAAGTGTGTAGTCTGTGTCTGGAGTATTTTCAAATACATTCTGAGAAAATAAGCTCACAATAAAGCCTAAAGAATTATCTTCGAACATGGATATCCTTATTGATGTTTCAAGTAAATAATTAACTGAAAATATTTCAAAATCTCTTTTACCATAATGCATCATTTCAATCTTAACACCAAAACCCATTTGTGGTGTTATATATAAATATCGGTTTATTTTATGATTGAAGCCAATTGATAATGAATTCAAACATGTAATCAGTTTTTCTTTTGCATCGTCGGAACTATGCCACCATTCGTATCTAACATTGTGTTGTGACCAGTAATTTTTATAATAAAAATTTATATTACTACATTTAAATGGAAATTCAAGCCCTACAAAAAGTTGTGTTGGAACTATTTCATGCTCATCTGCATCTGCATAGTAAATCCCCCCATTACAGTCATCATAGGCAAGCAAAATATCTGCACCACCAATTAATAGTGCTCTACTTTCTTGTCCAAAAACATTTATCAAAAATGAATGTAAAAAAATAATTACCAACCAATATTTCACAATTTTTTCTCCAATCCTGTGTTCAAATAATAAATGCGATAGTTAGTGATTAACCCAACACGAATGTATACGTCGCTGACGGCCAAACGCCCGCGAAGCGGGAGCCGACGAAGGCCACAGTACCACACCAATGAAACCGGCGTGACTACAGCAAACACGGGTAGAATGACTCCCCCACCCTCTTTCCTATTCTTTCGATGAAGAGATTATACCGCCGTTAATTCACGCAATGAACATGTGACCATCGCATCTGTCGTTTCAAGTTTCCTTCGCGAGTGATGACCTCCGTCAACCAGCACGCAGTCCACACCCAGTGCCCGGGCAACTTCAAAATCATGAGTTGTATCTCCAATCAGCAATACATCATGGGACGCCATGTTGACCTGACGGAGCAAGGCCTCTCCATTCGCAACTTTACTGGTGGCATAATAATCAGTCAATCCTGAGAGATGCTGAAAGAACGGGCGAAGATGAAAGGCTGTGACGATCTGTTCGAGTCGCTCCTGCTGGCTGGCAGATAATAGGGATTGTACCATGCCGTGCTCCTGACACCGCTGCAACAACTCCGGAACGCCGTGACATAAGGCACATTCCCGTTGCCGCCGATCATACTCCCGGATATATTCGGCAGCCAATGTCTCAAACGGCTCCTGAGAAAAATCTAATCCCACCCGTTGGTAATACGTTTTGACAGGAAAATCAAATAGTTCAACATACTGGTTCTGGTCAATTTGGGGCTTCTTCCGCTTCCGCAACATGGTATTCATAATGTCCACACACAACCAGACATCATTCAGAAGCGTGCCATTCCAATCCCACAGAAGATGTTGATACGCAAAAAATGACTTCTTCATCAGTTGTAGTTCCTTCGGTTATGGGAGTTCCTAATGTACTCGGATATCTGCACATTCCACAGATGTCCTATTTTACGTCAGTGGTAGACTGCACGAATACGGTGTTTTTGTTAAGAAGTATCGTGTTCAATATGCGAATTCACAAGTCTGCCTCTTGTAGCAGCCAATAGCCCATTACGATAATAGGGATGAGCTAACCCCTAATTGGTGTGGCAACAAGATACCGTCCAGAAGCTGCGTTAATTGTTGATCAATATCTCGCGGCACCGTCCGCAACTAGATTTTTTCATGGGCGACGGTGGCCGTCCACTTGGGAACCTATACATGAAAAAGACAACAAACTGCCAAGGATCTATTACATAACCTGAGGAGAAATGCATATTCTGTATAATTGGCTCTACTCGCATTATTCTTCTAGGAGTAGATACATAATATTCAAGCTGCACCAAAAGTTATTAGTTATTATTTTTTACTTATATTAAAACCTGGCCCAAATCCATTATCAGCTTGTCCATCATTTCTATTATACGAATTTTACCCAATTTTGAAGATTTAAATTTTCAATTCTTTGGAAGTGTTTTTCATTATTAGTTACAAGTATCAGGTTATTAGAAATTGCCGTTGCGGCGATAAAAATATCTGAATCATTTAGAGATCGACCTCTGTGCCTTATATCTGCTTTTATTATACCAAATTGCTTTCCAGATTCAACAGTGAAATTTACAATATTAATTTCTGATACTAACTCGTTAACAAGTATTAAATTATCTTCTATCTTTGATGAATTATGGGCACCAAAATATAATTCTGCTACTGTTATCGAAGATATAAATATACAATTATCTTCAATTGAATCAATTTTATCGTTAATCAGAGGAAATGAACCATTTAACCAGTAAATTATTATATCAGTGTCTATAAGATAGTTGTCTATCATAATTTCATTCTCTCGGATCGCCTGTTCTCCTCACGCAATTTGTATATTTCCTTCACAGTCGTACTGGTTTCTCGATCATCTTGCCATTTTCCAGTAAAACGAGATAAGCTTTTCTTTTTATTTTCGAATGGTAAAATAGATATTCGCAATTTAGAATGAGGTGCAAGTTTAAATCTTTTGATAACTGCTTTAGGAATAGACAAATGTCCATCGGGAAGAATTTCTGCTATGTATTCAAATGTTTTCAATTTGATTAGCCCCTCTTTTAAAAATTAATGTATAATACATATTATACAATTTTAGACATTTCTATGCAACTTAAATATCAATCTCTATCAACATCACTTATTTTAGCTTGTATAACACGTTTTTCAGCCGCAGTCCACACCGAACCTTACCGGCAGGTAATTGACTGTGAGACGTGGGGTAATAATAGACCAAAAAAAGTGCGGGCCTGTCGGCTGCAAAAAATTGTTATAATTTTAGACTATCCAAGGCAGAATCAATTTCTACAAGAAGTTTTTTATGCATTTTTTCATCTGATTCCCTTGAATCTTCTTCTAATTTGAGATCGCCCTGGGGCTGTGCCCCTGCTACATAATCAATCCTTTGTCAATTTTAATAAGTGTATCATCGCCGGCAATCACGTTCCGGGCACTGCTGTATTTCCAATGCTCAGCTGTCTCAACAAAACCTTTACGAACAGGATTATTATGTATGTAATTCATCTTCTCAGTTATCTATTTTACAGATATCATAGCAACTGGATGATACTCGTCCTGCCAAATCTTGTACTGCTGTTTGGATAAATTGGATGCTGTCCGTTTAAACTTATTCAACAAATCATGTCGGTCTTCTTTTAAAAGCTGCTCCCGATCATTCTGGAAGTAAAATTCTTTAAGTCTCTCATCATTTTGGATAAATTCACACTATCTTCATCATAATATCATGCATGGGGCACAGCCCCAGGCGATCAAAGGTGACAATCCATCATCTGGATATTTATCCTTATCGCCCCAACAACCCAATATCCAACTCATTAACAGATTATCTCTATAGATTATCAAAAATGGGTAAAATTTTCACTTGATTATGTACTAAATTTCTACTAAATTATATTCTTTTAAGAATGGGGATATTAGCCCACTGCCACTTAAAGGATACTTATGAAAAACATGAGACTACTGACACTCTTAATCCTAATTACCTTATCGACTTTCGTCCACGCATTCCAACAAAAGGCCGATCAACGAATCAACTATCACTGGGATAATAATTTATCTCAACTAAACCAAAGTCTTTCAAACAATCCACCCCCCGATCAACCATATTCATTCAAAAATCACTCTTCCGGCAATCTCAACACTCAATTAGTAGGGCAATGGGCAGGTGGGGACATTAGTTATTATTTTAATTTAGACGGTGATCTGGCGGTCTATCCTCAAGGATTATATATGAACATTGTTGATTTCACTAATCCCCTCAGACCAGACACACTTGACCAAATTCTTTTACCCAGCCGATTGGAGGCAGCAGCAATTAATCAATCTCGAGTCTTCGCCAGCGTGGGTGAATCGCTGCTGGTATATGACATTTCGAATCCTACAGCTATTGAGCAAATTGGGCAATTTGATCTGGAAGCGGAGCATTCAATTGATGAGATGAAGCTACATGGCAATCTACTATATGCAGTAATTCGTTACGATATAGGCCAATACCATTTGCATACTATTGATCTATCTAACGTGGCTGATATAAGATCCCTCGGTAACACCAGCGTTATTGGCAGAATCAATGGTGATAGAAGGTAATAACCTCTATTTTGCCAATTCGAATCAGGGTTTGGGCTACCTTGATATTTCTAATCCGAGAAATCCTGTTTACATAGGTCGCATCAATTGGCCCTGGAAAGAGACTACCAAAGTTGCATTATCCGGTTATAATCTTTTTGTTCTTAACAGTGACCTTTTAATCCTGGATGTCTCTCAGCCATTTAGCCCAAAACTGGTTGCTCAATTTGAAGGGAAAGGCAGGGTTCATTGCGCTATAGTGAAAGATAATATTGCCTACCTTGCAAACAGTCAATGCGGTTTGCGTCTCCTCGACATCTCAAATCAGCAATACCCTTCAGAAATTTCAAGGCACCCGATCCCTAAGGCGAGTGCATCAACAAAAAGATTTGATTTTCTGGGAGATATCGCCTATCTTGCACAACAAAATTACAGTCCCCTTGAGATTGTTAGCTTTAATGAAACTTACCAACCGCTAAGTTTAAATCAATATAATATCCCAAATCAAACTGATCATTTTGTGATGGATTTACAGATACAGGACTCATTGGCCTATGTAGCAATGCTGCTTTCCGGTCTGCATATTCTGGATCTGGCTGATCCTGCCGCACCGATAGAGATTGGCTTCCTGGAAGTAAGCGGTCCAAACTTTTTGGTCGTTGCCGATTCTATCGCGTATGTCATCACTCCACTTGAAGGTATAAGTATGGTCAACATTTCTGATCCCTACCATCCTGAACTGGCTGCCCAATTAAAACTTGGTGGAATTACTATGGATGTGACTGTGAGTGGTGATTATGCATATGTGGCTATGGATATGAAGTATTGCCAAATAGTGAACATATCTGACCCTTATCATCCTGAAGTTTGCGGATCCATTGATGGGCTTATTGATGTGGCAGCGATCACATCACAGGGGAATTATTTATACACTGCAATGACATTCGATGGCGGTTTTAAAGTTTTTAACATTGAAAATCCGCTTGAGCCACAGCAGGTTGCCTCTTATGATGAATGGAAAGGAGCACGCGGTATTACTGTTCGCGATAATTATGTTTATCTTTCATCTATTGCAGGCTTCAGTATTGTTGAGGTTGATTTGAGTAATACAGCTATCGTGCAGCATGACTTAAAATCACCCCAGGATTTTATCCTTAGTCAAAACTATCCGAACCCGTTTAACTGTCAGACCACTATCCAATATGAGGTTCCAAAACCCGCACATATAAAAGTGATCATCATCGATGTGCGTGGTAAGCTGATTGAAACGCTGATTGATGAAAAACATCAAGTTGGTACATACTTGGCAGAATGGGATGCCAAAGGATTGCCCAGCGGGATTTACTTCTACCAATTGATTTCATCTAAAGGTATGCAATCTGTGCGTAAAATGATTTTGTTAAAATAAACTGGCTCATGGCTTCTGCTGGGGAGGATCTTTATCGGGTGAGGTTATTGGAAATATTTCTTATCTTAGTGCTTATGGGGCACAGATCCAGGGCGATCAAAAAGTTGCAGAATTTTAGATATCTTATAATTTATTTTTAATAAAAATCGTTTATGTCAGGTGTGTCGGACCTGCATTATTCATATGTAGGCCCGACACTTCAAAATTATTCTATGTTTGCGCTGACAACAATGGCCATCTGCATCATATTGATCGTCTGGCCTTCTTTCAGATTTGTAAGGTCGGTTACTTTGCCTGATTTGCTTTTAGCATTTGTATTTTTAAAGATCGAAAGTAATTTTGCATCAGCAACAATATATTTACCAGCGTTTTCAGGCTTTCCATTTTCAGTCTTTGTCTGAAGTTTATTCGCTTTAATATAGTCCCATAATTTTTTGGTGATCTCTGTCCTGGGAAGTTCTGTTGCTTTAAGTAACTCTGCCAACTCTTTTTTCAATTTTACTGGTTTGTTCAATCCTTTTGCTTGTGCCATTTACAACTCCTTAATGTTTTAATTAAAATATATCAGTATTCGATTATTATACTGATTGCAAAATACTTACCACATAACATTATCGTATTTCATCTCAAAGAACTGAAAAT
>JAGLOF010000153.1 GCA_023139105.1 bacterium | reverse complement strand
TTACAGTTTTGACTTCCGTTGACATGCATTCGTTGTGCCAGTATAGGGCAACGAATGTACTAAAAGGATTTAGTACAATGAAATATGTTATTATTTTTATACAGTTATTGATTTGTTCTTGTAGCCATTATTCATCTATAGGAGTTGGGCCTGAGGGCGAGTTTATCCAAAATACTATCTCTCATATCGAATTGAAGGATGGATCAAGTATATTAGGATATATTGAGCAGAAACAGGACAGTATTATGTGTTTGCGAACATTCGATTTTAAATTAGCATATAAGTACATTCAGGAAGAAAGTGAAAATTTTAAATATAAGGAAATTTTGCTAAATTCAGAGTGCGATTCTATAAAAATTAATAAAATTGTTATTCTTGAGCAACTAACAAAAAAAGATTATAAAAAATATAATATAGAATGGTTTTTTATTGGACAGAACGTGTCAATAAAGTGTATTAATGGCATTCAATATCAAGGCCGTATCACAAATCATTCTGCAAAGGCCCTACATCTCAGATGTGATTATGGAAGGGATGTAGAAGTGAGATGGTCAAAAATTCTATGCGTTACAATGAGTCGTATAGGGTTTGGTAAAGTACTAAAGAAGGTTGGATGTTGGGCATTAGGTATAATTGGAGTTCTGGCTTTATATTTATTAGCAAATCCACTTGACATTGTAATAATAAATTGATTGTAGACAGGGGGATGTACTTATGGCGGCCGCATAACCACATAGTCCGTAGAATGGGCCTGTGGCCCATAAAAAATGATCCCAGGATAATAAAGCATTGAGATATGTAATTCAATACCCGGTGTTTGAAGTTAATGAATTCCGGAAGACTTTGGCGCAATTGCTGGCTGACGGTAGATATTATGAGCAAATTGAGATGAAGCGGCCTTTATTATAGGATATAAAGGTTTTTTTGTGTTTTTTTACTACAAGTGTTGCATTTCTACTGTGTCAATGTGACTCAATTATTATTTTTTCTATACCACCTCCTGGTATTTTGAGTAATACCTTCCCCTATTTAAATTGGTATACTTTTTGATATAATAGTAATTCTAATAGAATTAGGTTATTTATAAAACCATATGGAGGAAAATATGCAAAAAAAACCACTGATTAAGTGGGGATGGTTACGAGCAGTAATTGGATTAGTTGTTCTATTTTGTACTATGGGTATATCTGAATATGTAGCTCGTCCTGTACTTAAGATTCTTGGGTGGCAGGATCGTTTAGGTTTTGTCGTAATTTCATTGCTGTTATTGTTTGGCGTTTTTTATCTGCTCAAATTTTTTATGGATGGTCAATCTCTAAAGACAGCGGGTTTTTCTTTAAAGAGAATGGCACCAGATATTGTTTTTAGTATTGTATTGTCATTTTCTATTATGGGTGGTCTATTCTTAATACTGAATCTATCCGGTTTGTTGATTATAAAAGGGATTCATTTTAAAATTCAGCCGATCCTCTATTGGCTTGCGGTTTTATTCATGTATTCCGCAATAGAAGAAATACCTCTCAGGGGTTATGTATTGCCGAATCTGGCTAAATCAGTCAATCCATATTTGGCTGTTGTAATTATTAGTGTTTTTTTTGGTCTGCTTCATGCCGGTAATCAAAATGTGACTGTAATTGGAGTGATTAATTGTGCACTCCTGGGTATGCTGGCCGGATTGTATTATATCTATAAAGAAAACCTGTGGTTTCCAATTATCTTTCATCTATTCTGGAATTATTTTATGGGTATAATTTTTGGTGTACCCATCAGCGGTAAGACATTTGACTATCAGATGCTCGTAACTGAAATCAGAGGGCCGGATTGGCTCAGTGGCGGTTCATTTGGCTTTGAAGGATCTGTGATTCTTTCGGTAATTAGTATCGGAGCAATTGTTTTTCTGTATTATCGATATCGGAAACCTGCAAGAGTATCTTTGTAATGCAATAGGGCCACTTTTACCGGTGGTCCTGTTTTTAATAGTAAAATCCAAGTACTAAATAGCAAGCACCAAAAAGCAAATAGCAAAATACAAATCCCCCCTCCCAAAAAAAAGACTGTCTAAAAAAGCAAGAACAGAGATTTGATCACAAAGGAATTGTGAAGGCACAATAACATTTTTTATTTATTTTGAAACTCCCATGAAATGGTGCCGTATATATATATGGAATATCCAAGAAAATATCGGGAGGTAGAAATGCAGGAACTGAGTAAGGCAGAAGAGATTACTTTATTAGCTGTCTGGCGTGCTGGAGAGAATGCTTACGGTGTATCTATTCGTGACCAGATTTTAAATGATACTGGCAAGGAATATACCTATGGCACTCTTTATGGATTTTTAAGACAATTGGCTTCAAAAGGTCTCGTACAGAAGAGAATGGGTGAGGTGACACCTGAAAAGGGGGGACGCCGTAAGGCATATTTTGACTTGACAGATACAGGTAGAAGCACATTAAAAGAAGCCATACGGTTTCACCGGCAGGTATGGAAAGATCTTGATGAATTATCTCTTGATCGGATATAATGAGTATGAATATAGCTGATATTAATAATGGTAAACGTCCACCTCGTCTAGCCGAGTGGCTGATTCACAGACTGTCCTGGGCAGACGACAGGGAAGCTATTCTAGATAATATGCAAGAAGATTTTGCGCATCACTTCCGTGTGAAGGGCCGATTCTCAGCCCAACGCTGGTACTGGCAATATGTTTTCAGGTCAATCTGGCCTTGTATGAAATCAATATTAAGCTGGAGAATTAATATGTTTAAAAATCATATGAAGATAGCGTTCAGGCATTTTTACAAGCACATGAGTTTTTCATTAATTAACATACTGGGACTGGCTATTGGTCTGGCATGCTGCATGTTGATTATGGCATGGGTTCAGGATGAGTTGAATTACGACAGCATTCATGCTAAACGTGATCACATTCAGTGTATTACTCATAATTCGTCTAAAGATGTTGGGCGAATTGATCCTTCTCTGCCTGCTCCGCTGATTCCATATTTAAAAGATAATTTTGCGGATATACGGTATGCGACTCGATTCAGAATAAGTGGCAAACGCCTTTTTTCTGTGGGTGATAAAAGGCAGTATGAAGAGAAGGGCGGATTTGTAGATCCTGAATTTTTTGATATTTTTACTGCACCTTCTGTGGCCAATGATCCTAAAGCTGCTTTGAAAAATTTGAATACAATCGTTCTCACTGAAAATATGGCCAAGAGGTATTTCGGTGCAGATGATCCTGTTGGTAAGGTGATAAAACTCGAGAATCAATTTGATTTTATGGTTGGTGCAATTGTTGAAGACTGCCCGCCTAATTCCAGTCTACAATATGATTTTTTGCTGCAATTTGAAAATTATGGAAGATTTGATAATGCAGACATAGATTCATGGGGGCTGTATCTAAATTTTCACGGTTATGTAATGTTAAATAATTCTGTCGATTCCGGGAGATTTTCCAATTTAATTAAAGATGTCCTTGATCGTGATAATCCTGAAAATGTTTTGAAATTGAAGACTTATCCTTTTTCAAAGCTTCGATTGTATGGTTTTAATGGTGATGGATCGTTTGTCCATATTCTGGTGTTCTCAGGTATTGGCCTTCTTATACTTTTGATGGCATGTATAAATTTTGTAAACCTCACAACAGCACAGTCGGCAAAGAGGGCCAAAGAGATTGGACTCAGAAAAGTAAGTGGTGCTGATAAACATTCAATCAGGAGGCAAATTTATTCTGAGCTTTTAGTAATTGTAACAATTGCATTTATATTGGCGATTATTTTAGCTGTACTTCTGCTGCCAGCTTTAAATGCGCTGTCTGGTAAATCATTGAGTATAAATCTACAAGATAATTATCTGCTTATTTTTATGTTGATGGGTATAGCTATCTTGACAGCTTTTATTTCGGGGCTGTATCCGGCTATTTATTTTTCCTCTTTTTCACCCATGAGAGTCTTTAATTCAGCATCAAGATCAACTTCCACTCATTCCGGGTTAAGAAAGTTTCTGGTCTTATTGCAATTTACAGTTTCAATAATACTCATTATCTCCACACTGGTCATCAACAAGCAGATGACATTCATCCGGACCAGGGAATTGGGTTTTGACAAGAGTCATCTGGTGTACATTGATCTTAACGGAAATCTTCGTTCCTCGGATAGATTTGTTATCAAGAATGAATTATTGCGGCATGCTGATGTAAATGACGTCACAATAGCGCAGAGTCTTCCCAATTATGCATGGAATACTACAGGTAGTCTGGACTGGGAGGGAAAGCCCGAACATATACAAGGATCCATGCCTTTTGTCAACATTGACAAAGACTATTTTAAGACCGTGGGCATTGAATTTATTGACGGTAAGACCTTTAATTTGATGCCCAGCAACAGAGAAGTTCGAGAATATATCATCAATGAGAAAGCCCTGGAGTACATGGGGATAGATAATCCGGTCGGGAAATCATTTCAGGCGTTTGGTGCCGCACCGGGGAGAATTGTAGGTGTGGTGAAGAATGTACATAATGCGCCTCTGTATGAGGAGATTTATCCTGTGGTTTATATGCAGGTTCCCTATTTTTACCACTATATCATCATGAATATTAATACGCGTGATATGCGGGGTATAATAACGCATATTCAAGATGTAGTCGAAGATATCAATCCTGACTATCCCTTTGAATGTCATTTCCTTGATGAGACTATTGATCACTATTATCAGGCGGACCGCCAGGTGAATAGATTAATCACTTATTTTGCTGCATTGGCAGTCTTCATTTCCTGTCTTGGACTTCTGGGATTATCTCTGTTCATGGTTCAACAGAGAACCAGGGAGATAGGTATCAGAAAGACACTCGGTGCTTCAGTCTCAGTAATTGTTGGACTGGTATCCAGAGATTTTCTGATTATGGTATTAATTTCCAACCTGATGGCGTGGCCTGTGGCTTATTTATTCATGAGAAAATGGTTGCAGAATTTTGCATACAAGGCAGAGTTAAATATTGGTGTCTTTTTATTGGCTGCTATGATCGGATTTACAGTTGCCTTCTTAACCATCAGTTTCCATTCAATTAAAGCAGCCAGGGCAAATTTGGTGGAGTCGCTGCGTTATGAATAATTAAAATTTGCCAAACACCGGGTGTTGAATTGTATAATTTAACACCCGGTGTTGGACATAGTATTAAGATTTGTGTATTTTATTTTGTAAATTGAGTGGATATGGCGCATATACCCATTAAAATAGTTAAACCTCAACATCCTACACTTAGATATATGGTCCATAAAATTTGGATGATTGATAGTGACGGATCACAGCATATTGCCCACAAACTCATGCCTGTTGGTAATCTAGAACTAATCTGTCATCAGGGTGCACCTGCCTATTATCAATTTGGTGGACAACCTGGTCAAATATTTGATGATTGGCATATCACTGGTATTCATCAAGGGCCGCGAATGATGAGGCAAGAAGGGTGTTTTAGGTCAATTGGGATTTCCTTTACACCTATAGGCGCCTACACGTTCTTAGGGATCCCCGCCTCAGAGCTGTTGAACCAAACTGTATCTTTGAGTGACGTGTCCAGTATGTCTTTACTGCATGACATTGAAGAATTATCATTTGAAACCATCGAACATTATTTATTGAGTTGGTTAAAAACCCGCCTATTGCCCGATGCACTGGATATCAAGGTGATTAATAATTTTTCCCCTATTGTGATGTCCCAATCTATTCACGAATATTGTCAATCCACAGGCATTCATCCTCGACGGTTGGAACGGTTATTCAAAACTTATACAGGGATCACACCCAAGGCCTTTCTCCGTATGCGACGTTTTCAGAAAGCGGTAAATATACTGCTTGGGGGACATTATGAATCAATGACCTGTGTCGCCCTTGATTTAGATTATTACGATCAATCACATTTTATTAATGAATTCAGTGGGTTTGCAGGGACATCACCTTCCAAATTTCTTAAGGAGAAACAGTCAATCAAGGAATTGATGACAGTGGCTTAAGAATGTCGGAAATTTCCAATTTTTTAAAACGAAGATGTGATACTTTGATAATGGTTATCGCATTTATTTTATTGGAGGACATGATGTCACAGAAAATTACAGAAATAGTTCTATTTAACACTTTGCCAGATGTTGATCCAGAACAGTTTGCAGAAATTGTTGCGGTCTTAGAACGTGATTTTCACATGCCTATGGCCGGTTATATCAATTCAGAGCTCTCCAGAGCTGAGAATGGGCAGTGGTTACTCTTCATGCATTGGGAGACTATGGCGCATTTGAAAAAAGCATCAAAGGCCATGATGGAGTCGACTAAGACAGAAGCATTCAGGAATTGTCTTGATGTGAAAAGTGTGAAGATACAGCTATATCAATATTTAACATCTTGGGATAACAAATAGAGTTATATCACTATTTCAATAAACGTCTTGGTTTCCTCCAAAGAGGCCAAGATAGTTTGTAGGTCGGGTTGCTTTTTTTTAAACCCGACATCCCCAAAAACAAGATAGGATCATAGTATTAACAGGATTATAAATAATAAGAAAATGCCTGCCTTTATTTTTTATCCGGAATCCATGTAGCTTTGTTTGTACTACCCCCTGGGAACTTCGGGAAGAGCATCTGAAGCACTCCGGGGGAGAAATACATAGAGTTCTTGTTGATCCTGTCAAGAGGTTTATTTAATTGGAAAAATCACTAGCTTCCAAAAAACTCTTGACATCGGATTGAATATTTATTATAATAAACCTTAATATCTACTATATATATGACTGAGGCTTATGAATTATTCGGCAAACAACTTCGCTTTTAACATTCCGGCTCTTGTAGCTGGCGTGGGCGTGGTGCGTGTAGCCGTCAATATTCTAGTGAATATTATTATGATTAGCCTCATTATTGTACTCCTCCTTATTACCGGAGGGATGATCTCAGGCCTTATAGGCTAGAACGCAGACAAGCGAAGAGATCATCCCTACGACCACATCCTGTATATACCTTCAAGTTTTAAAAGAGTAAGTTTTTTTATCCTGTCACAAATGATCAGGTATATCCGGAATTGAATCTCTTCGCTGTGCTGCATGTCCAAATAAAGGATATGTTATGCCCAGTAATTTCTTCAAACAGAGTAGTAGACAAGCACCGCAGCGCAGTCTTTTTCGTGCATGCGGTTTGGATGATGCAGATTTTGCAAAGCCTTTCATCGGCATCTGCAATTCATATACCGATCTTATTCCGGGTCATCAGCATCTTCAGGAATTCGGCCGGATCTTAAAGGACGAGATTCGCCTGGCCGGAGGTGTGCCCTTTGAATTCAACACTATCGGGATCTGTGACGGCATTGCAATGGGGCATGGCGGTATGCGTTACTCTCTGCCCAGCCGTGAACTCATTGCCGATTCGGTTGAGTCCATGGCTATGGCTCATAGACTGGATGGACTTGTATGCCTGCCTAATTGTGACAAGATTGTTCCTGGCATGATCATGGGTGCTTTGCGCGTTAATATTCCTACAGTCTTCGTTTCCGGCGGACCCATGCTCGCCGGACGTATGTCAAATGGAGACATTGTAGATCTGGTCAATGTCTTTGAAGCCGTTGCCCGATATGAGAAGGGGACACTCTCACAATCTGCCTTGACTGAATTGGAGAATTGTGCCTGCCCGGGGCCCGGTTCCTGTGCCGGTCTTTTTACAGCTAATTCCATGAATTGTCTATTGGAGGCCCTTGGCCTTGCCCTGCCATACAACGGTACACACCTGGCTGTGTCTGAAGAACGCAGAGACCTTCTTGTTCAAGCCGGATCATGCATTCTTACTCTCGTTAATGAAAATCTCAAACCACGCGATATTGTCAATCAGACTGCGCTTGATAATGCATTTGCCCTGGATATGGCCATGGGCGGAAGCAGTAACACAGTGCTGCATCTCCTGGCTATTGCCAAAGAAGCAGGTGTGGAATATTCGCTTAAGCGGATAAATAAGATTGCCCGGCGTGTTCCGCATTGGACAAAGATCTCGCCGTCATCTCATTGGCATATGGAGGATGTAGGTAGGGCAGGCGGTGTGCCGGCCATTCTCCGGCAGTTGATTGATGAAGGGCATGTAGATGGATCGGCTATCACGGTAACGGGAAAAACATTGGCTGGTAATGTAGTAGAGGCAGATGTGCTGGATTCTGAGATCATTCGTTCCCCGGCAAATCCGCATGCTATGCACGGCGGACTGGCTGTGATGTTTGGCAATTTGGCACCGGAAGGTGCTGTTGTAAAAACGGCAGCCATCTCGCCTGAGATGATGCAGCACTCCGGGCCGGCAAGGATCTTTAATAGCGAGGAATCTGCTCAGGAGGCTATTCTTACTGAAAAAATCCACTCCGGGGATGTGGTAATTATCCGCTATGAAGGCCCCAAAGGCGGGCCGGGCATGAGAGAGATGCTCTCGCCTACATCGGCACTTATGGGTATGGAACTTGGCGAGTCTGTTGCATTGATTACCGATGGACGTTTTTCCGGTGGAACGCGGGGAGCGTGTATCGGGCATGTGGCACCTGAAGCGGCTGTGGGTGGTCCAATTGCCCTTATTGAAGAAGGTGATATTATTGATATTGATATAGAGAATGGAAGTATAGATGTGCGTCTTTCGGATATGGAATTAGAGAAAAGAGGCAGGGTGTGGGTGCCCCGTCAGATTCATATAGACTCCCCATGGCTCAGACGTTATGCCCAGGCTGCCGGTTCGGCAGCTTCGGGTGCAACGCTGACCGATCACTTTCACTTGAAGACGAAAGGAGATAAGACTTGAACGTCAAAGCAACGCCGAAAGCAGCTGCTGTTTCTGCTGCTGCAGCCAAGTCCGGAGCTGAAATTTTGATCCAGTCCTTGATAGATGAGGGAACGGATACAATCTTTGGCTATCCCGGCGGCGTGCTGTTGGGTATTTACGACGTGCTCTACCGCACGCCAGAGCTCAAACACATTCTGGTCAGGCATGAACAAGGGGCCGCACATGCGGCAGATGGTTACGCCCGGGTAACGGGCAAGCCCGGTGTGGTATTGGTAACATCAGGGCCCGGTGCTACAAACACGGTGACAGGAATTGCTACTGCGTATATGGATAGCGTTCCGCTGGTGGTTCTCACGGGTCAGGTATCGTCTACAGCTATTGGGCAGGATGCCTTTCAGGAGGCGGATATTGTTGGTATTACCCGTCCAATAACCAAGCATAGTTACCTGATACGTGATGTTGAAAAAATTCAGGAGACAATTGCCGAGGCATTTCATATTGCTGCTACTGGCAGGCCAGGCCCGGTATTAATTGATCTGCCGGTGGATGTCATGAGAGCTACTGGCAGCTATAAGCCAGAATCCTGTGTCTCCCTACCGGGTTATCAACCGCGAGATACCGGTAATCCGCCGCAGATTGAGAAGGCTGCCAGATTATTATCTACTGCAGAGCGGCCGGTTATTTATGCCGGAGGTGGTGTGATAACTGCCGAGGCATCAACCGAACTTACATTATTGGCACGTACATTGAATGCGCCGGTTGCCACTACACTGCTGGGGCTTGGAGCTTTTCCTGAGACAGATCCGCTCAGCCTTGGTATGCTGGGCATGCACGGTCAGTGGACTGCCAACACTGCAGTAGCTGAGTGTGATGTCCTTCTGGCTGTGGGTGCACGTTTTGATGACCGTGTCACAGGGCGTCTTGATCGTTTTGCCACAAAGGCAAGAGTGATCCATATTGATATGGATCCTGCCAGCATCTCAAAAGTAATTACCGCACATGTGCCTATTGTAGGCCATGCACGACCAATTTTATCAGCTTTGCTGGAGACAGTCACTCCACTGAATACATCAGCATGGCTTAGCCAGATTGCCGCATGGAAGAAAGAGCATCCTGCTATTACGCAGCCGACGGATAAGAGGCTTTCAGCACCTGATGTGCTTCGGCAGGTTGCAGATATCATGGGCCATGATACAATAGTGGCCACTGATGTGGGGCAGAATCAGATGTTTGCGGCTCAGTATTGGGGCTTTACCCGGCCCAGGACCTTGCTCTCCAGCGGCGGCCTTGGAACCATGGGTTATGGTTTGCCTGCTGCAATAGGTGCTGCCATAGGACGACCGGATTGCCCTGTTGTCTGTATCACCGGTGATGGCGGTTTTCAGATGAATATTCAGGAGCTGGCTACGGCTGTACATTATGGCCTGCCTGTCCTGATCGTCCTGCTCAATAATGGTTATCTGGGTATGGTGCGTCAATGGCAGGATCTTTTCTTTGATAAACGCTATGCGCATACAGATCTGGATCCCGGTAATCCTGATTTTATACGCCTGGCCGAGAGTTTTGGTGCATGGGCCAAACGTGTTACAATGGCAGATCAGGTTCGTCCCGTTATTGAAGCTGCCCTTGAAGTAGTTGATTGTCCCAGAGTGATTGAATTTGTTGTATCACGTGAAGAAAATGTGATGCCAATGGTTCCGGCCGGAGCAGCAACTACAGATATGCTGGAGTCCGAACTAATAAAAGGAGTACGATCATGAAAAGGACATTAGCAGTTTGGTTTCAGAATAGATTCAGTGCTATTCCCAGAATTACCGGCCTTTTCAGCGGGCGGGGATTTGTACTTGAGAGCATATGCATAGGTTCGGAGACAGAGGATGGTCTCACCAGATTGACATTGACAACCAGAGGTGATGACAGTCTGATTGAACGAATCGTAAAGCAATTACACCGCCTGATCGATGTAATTCAAGTTGTTGATTTGACCGGTGCCCCTTCTGTTGAACGCGAACTTGCTTTAATCAAGGTGCAGTCTCCAAATAGGACACAGCGTGAAATTGTACAGCTGGCTGAAGTTTTTCGGGGCCGGATTGTCGATATGGGTGCACGCTCAGTGACTGTAGAAGTCACGGGGCGATCTGATAAGATTGATGCAGCCATTGATCGCTTCAAGCCTTTTGGCGTGATTGAAGTGTCCCGTACGGGAACTGCAGCTTTAAAACGTGATGAGGCCTGTGAGAAAGCGGGACGGGCTGTGGTTGTCGGAATGGTCTAGAGCCCAATGGCAAATAGCAAATAGCAAATAACAAATAACAAATACATAAATGTCCTATGATCAAAACAAGATGCGAGTCAGTTTGGAATTTGAGATTTGGAATTTGGAATTTGAGATTTGGAATTTGATTTATTTGTTATTTGGATATTGTGTTTTGGTATTTTGAAAGATAATGACTATCAAACTGTCATTTACGGTTGTAGCAATCTGAAGAGGAATAAATAATAATGATTACTTTGATTTACGATAAAGATATTGATAAGAGTGTTTTAGAGGATAAGACCATCGCCGTTATCGGATATGGTTCACAGGGACATGCCCAGGCGCAGAATATGAGAGATTCCGGATATAATGTTGTTGTCGGACAGCGTAAGGGTTCGGCTAATTATGATCTGGCCGTATCACACGGTTTTGAACCGATGAGTGCCGGAGAAGCATCCAGTCAGGCCGATGTTATTCAGGTATTACTGCCTGATGAGGTGCAGCGATCAGTCTATGAAGAGGACATCCTGCCACATTTGACAGCGGGCAAGGCATTGGTTTTCTCGCACGGTTTCAATGTGCATTTCGGGCAGATAGTTGCACCAAAAGGTGTGGATGTCTATATGGTGGCACCCAAGGGGCCGGGTCATCTTGTCCGCCGGGAATATGAGAAAGGTGCTGGTGTACCATCGCTGATTGCTGTGCATCAGGATGCAACCGGAAATGCCAGGGCGCGGGCATTGGCCCATGCATGGGGTGTTGGTGCCGGACGTGCAGGTATCATCGAGACAAGTTTTCGTGAAGAGACTGAGACAGATCTCTTTGGTGAACAGGCTGTGCTCTGTGGTGGTGTTTCGGAGCTGGTCAAGGCCGGATTCGAAACATTGACAGAAGCCGGTTATGCTCCTGAAATAGCCTATTTTGAGTGCCTGCATGAGCTCAAGCTCATCGTAGATCTGTTCTATGAAGGCGGTATTGCAGGCATGTATCACTCTGTTTCAGATACTGCAGAGTATGGAGGTATGACCAGCGGAACTAAGATAATCGGCGATGATGTTAAAGCGTCTATGCGTGAGACTCTTACAGCAATTCAGGAAGGCCGTTTTGCTCGTGACTGGATCCTGGAAAATCAGGCTGGTCGCCCTGCTATGAGTGCATTGCGTCGCCGGGAACAGGAGCATCCAATTGAATCTGTCGGTAGAAGGTTGAGGGAGATGATGCCATGGCTCAAGAAGATGGATTAATGCCTGCAACGATCTCGATATTCGATACTACGCTGAGAGATGGTTCTCAGGGCGAGGATGTGGCATTTTCCGTGGATGATAAACTGCGTATTGCCCATCGCCTGGATGATTTTGGTGTGGACTATATCGAAGGCGGCTGGCCCGGGTCTAATCCAAAGGATATTGCTTTTTTTGAGCGAGCCAGGTCTGTTGAATGGCATCATGCAACAATCACGGCTTTTGGAGCTACGCGGCGGGCGGATCGAACAGTTGAAGAAGATCCCAATCTGCAGGCATTGGTGAAATCAGGGGCAGCTGCTGTGGCAATATTCGGAAAGTGCTGGCTTCTTCATGTCACAGATGCACTTGGCATTTTGCCGGAGACTAATCTGACGTTGATTGAAGAGTCAGTCGCCTATCTTAAACAATATGGCCGTGAAGTAATTTTTGATGCAGAGCATTTTTTTGATGGTTACAAAGATAATCCTGATTATGCTCTGTCGGCCTTGCTGGCTGCACAGAGAGCGGGGGCTGATATGTTGGTGCTTTGTGACACCAATGGTGGGACATTGACCTCGGAAATAGCCAGGATTGTTGCAGCAGTTAAAATCCAGGTTGATACACCGCTTGGTATACATGCCCATAATGACGGTGGTCTGGCCGTGGCAAATTCCATTGCAGCCGTTGAAAATGGCTGCGTGCATGTGCAGGGTACAATTAATGGTCTGGGTGAGCGGTGCGGCAATGCAGATCTATGCACTGTGATTCCCAATCTACAGTTGAAGCTTCACCATCATTGTATCGATTCAGCCAACCTGGAACGTCTTGCACCACTCTCCCGTTTTGTCTCTGAAGTAGCCAATATGACTCAGGCTTCATCGTTACCATATGTGGGTAAGAGTGCCTTTGCCCACAAGGGAGGCGTGCATGTCAGTGCTGTCCGGAAGAATGCACTGACATATGAACATATCCGCCCTGAGCAGGTAGGAAACATGCGGCGTGTGCTGGTCTCTGATTTGAGTGGAAGAGCTAATGTGCTGGCCAAGGCCGAAGAACGCTGTATTGACCTGGGACCATACCAGGATCAGCTGCCTGCTATTGTCAATCGCATCAAAGTATTAGAGCATGATGGATATCAGTTTGAAGCAGCTGAAGGTTCATTCGAATTGTTAATTCGCAAGATGACGGGGCAGTGGACAGAACCATACCATCTGGAAGGGTTTCGTGTGATGGCGGAAAAAGACGGAGATACAAACCCCCGTACAGAGGTGTCAATCCGGCTCAATGTATGCGGAGAGACCGAACACACAGCCAGTGAAGGTATGGGGCCGGTGCATGCATTGGATCAGGCACTCAGGAAGGCATTGGCACGCTTCTATCCTGATATTGATACAATGAGATTAATTGATTACAAGGTCCGTGTACTCACGGGCAAAGCCGGGACAAGGTCACGCGTTCGCGTGCTCATTACCTCGGCAACTGAAGAGGAACAGTGGTGTACGGTGGGTGTATCGGAGAATATTCTTGAGGCCAGTTGGCAGGCCTTAACCGATTCTTTTTCCATCTTTCTTATGAAGCGGGGCGCAGCCGATATGCGGTTGACAATTCCCCCCATCACACAAGGAGGCGATTATGCCGAAACAGATTCTGATTTTAGACACAACTTTACGCGACGGTGAACAAGCACCGGGATTCAGTATGACTGTGGATCAGAAAGTAAGGTTTGCCAGGCAGTTGGACCGCTTGGGTGTAGATGTTATTGAGGCCGGATTTCCCATTGCATCACAGGGAGATTTTGAAGCAGTGCGCCAGATAGCGGGTATTGTATCCCAGTCGATCGTGGCCGGATTATGCCGTACACGTCGGGGTGATATAGACAGGGCCTGGGAGGCCTTGCAGCATGCGGCCAGATCGCGCATACATACATTTATCGCAACATCGGATATACATCTTGAACATAAGTTGAAACTCAGCCGCAAGGCTGCCTTGAAAGAAGCTGTGAAGGGTGTAAGTTATGCTGCATCACTCACAGCTGATGTGGAGTTCTCGGCTGAGGATGCTGTGCGCACTGACATAGATTATCTCTGTGAAGTGGTGCAGGCTGTTATAGAGGCAGGTGCCACGACAGTGAATATTCCAGATACAGTCGGTTATGCCATTCCCTTGGAATTCGGTGAATTTATTGCACAGATTGTCGATAAAGTGCCAAATATTAATCAAGCTGTAATTTCAGTACACTGCCATAATGATTTGGGACTGGCTGTGGCTAATTCGATTTCTGCCGTACAGAATGGCGCAGGACAGGTGGAGTGTACTGTCAACGGTATTGGCGAACGGGCTGGCAATGCCGCACTTGAGGAGGTAGTCATGGCACTTAAAGTCCGCCGTGATTTCCTGGACTATGAACTGGGGGTAAAGAGTGAGGAGATTGCCCGGTCAAGTCGTCTCCTGACGCGCATCACCAGCCAGCCAGTACAGCGCAATAAAGCCATCGTAGGTGAAAATGCCTTTGCCCATGAGGCGGGTATTCATCAGCATGGTATGATGCAGAATTCATCGACCTATGAAATTATGACTCCGGAATCTGTGGGTGTCGCCAAGAGCATGCTGGTGCTGGGCAAACATTCGGGACGCCATGCTCTGGCAGAACGCTATCGTGACCTGGGTTATGACTTGAATCGTGATGAATTAAATCGAATATACTCTGCTTTTACTGATTTGGCTGACAAGAAAAAGACTGTATATGATGCAGATCTGCTGGCTCTTGTAGAGAGCGGTCAGGGCAGTGTGGAAGCTGTTTATACGTTGGAGAATTTACAAGTAGCCTCAGGAACCGGAGTGACACCGACTGCAACTGTGCGCATAGTCTTTAATGGAGATATTTTTGAAGACTCAGCTGTCGGAGACGGCCCGGTGGATGCAGCATTCAAGGCCGTAGAGAGAGCTACAGGCGTTTCCGTGAAGCTTGAAGCTTATCATATTGATTCTGTCAGCGCAGGCAAGGATGCCCAGGGCGAAGTATTGTTGCGTATAGAAGCAGGCGGACGCTCATTTGCAGGGAGGGCAGCCTCAACTGATGTGGTTGAAGCCAGTGTAAGAGCCTATATTCAGGCACTAAATCGTGCAGCCAGCAGTGGTGTAGTAATCAACAAAGAGAGAGATAACGATGATACTGTGGGGACATTGGTAGACGCCGTGTCTCCGGTGGAGGAGGTAGATTATGAATTTCATTGAGACAGTGCTGGCGCGGCGTAGCGGAAAGGCAGAGCTATTGCCTGGAGAGACGGTGTGGATAGATGTAGACACACTTCTAACCCATGATGTTTGTGGCCCCGGTACTATTGCCATTTTTCAGAAGGAGTTTGGCCGTGATGCCAGGGTGTGGGATAGAGACAGACTCGTTCTCATGCCGGATCACTACATATTCACTGAGGATGCACATGCCATCCGTAATCGTGATATTGTGCGGCAGTTTGCAATTGAACAGGACCTGCCTCATTATTATGATGATGCATCGGACCGCTACCGTGGTGTATGTCATGTCGGTTTTGCTGAAGAGGGTTTTGCCCGGCCTGGCCGTGTGTTATTCGGCACAGACTCACATACATGTACTGCCGGTGCATTTGGCCAGTTTGCTACAGGTATTGGTAATACTGACGCAGCATTTATCATGGGTACAGGGCGCTTGTGGATTAAGGTCCCGGAGACCATTCGTATTATCCTGCATGGAGAGTGGCCGGATCATCTTATGGCCAAGGATGTAATTTTGCAGATAATCGGTGATCTTGGTGTTGACGGTGCAACTTATTGCACACTGGAGTTTACAGGGGGGGCAGTAGCGGCTCTAAATATGGATGAGCGCATGACTTTGTGCAACATGGCTATTGAGGCAGGAGGTAAATGCGGTGTAATTGCGCCTGATGAAGTGACTAATGAGTATCTGCGTCAGCGCGGTATTACAGAGTTGGAAGAGATTTATATAAACGGAGATGCAAATTATAAAAAAGTATTAGTCTATGATGTCTCATTGATGCATGCCACTGTAGCAAAACCTTTTTCACCGGATCTGATTGCAAATGCCTGTGATCTGGACAGCATTGCTCTGGATCAATGTTATATCGGTTCATGCACCGGTGGCAAGGTGGCAGATTTTATTGCAGCTGCCCGAATATTGAATCGCCGTCAAGTCAAGACGCGTACTGTTGCGGTTCCTGCCACTCGTGAGGTGGAAGCAGCACTAAAGACCGAGACTGTAGATGGCATCAGCCTCTGTGCTATTTTCAAAGAAGCCGGTGTTGAAATTGGTCAGCCGTCATGTGCGGCGTGTCTGGGTGGTCCGGAAGATACTTTTGGCCGCCTGAATGGAGCCGAGGTCTGTCTGTCAACAACTAATCGTAATTTTCCGGGACGTATGGGATCGCCGCGTTCGCAGACCTATCTGGCCTCGCCATTGACTGTGGCTGCCTCGGCAATAACGGGGCGGATTACGGATCCGGTGATGTTTCTGCGGTAGAGCATAAAGCAATGGCACACGGATGATAAGGATTTAACGGATACAATAGGATGGAATATTGTATCAGGGATTAAAAACTGAATCGTCTTTGTGAGGTGCTGTGTTGCAGAAGCAATCTCCTAACGGTTTAGCACTGTGCTATCCTTGATGGGATTGCCGAGTCGTCCCGAAGAACGGGAACTCCTCGCAATGACATCGAAGAAGAAGGAAGAATAATGATCATCAAAGGACTCGCTTACGTGGTAGGCGATCATGTAGACACAGACCAGATTATCCCTGCCAAGCATTTGGTATACCGCATGGATGATCCTGAAGAAAGGGCACTTTACGGCAAGTATGCCATGTCGGGTGTGCCGGATGAGAGTGCGGGGCTGCCTCATGGAAATCAGCCATTAGTCTCAAGTGGTGCAAAATCCGATTATACCATTATTATTGGTGGCAGAAATTTTGGATGTGGATCTTCAAGAGAACATGCACCGATGGCATTGGCTGAAGCCGGTATTGAGGCAGTGATTGCTCAGTCTTATGCCCGTATTTTTTACAGAAATAGTGTAGACAGTGGAAATGTACTGCCGGTTGAATCGGAACAAAATTTATGTATGGAAATTTTTACAGGTGATGAACTGGAGATCAACATGGATAGCAAAGAGATGAAAAACAAGAGAAATGGGAATATTCATAGTTTAAAGTCTATGGATACTGTAGCAGAAATAGTTTCTGCTGGTGGTTTGTTCGGGTATGCACGAGAAAATGAATTGATCGGAGACAATGGTGATGAAAAAGATAGTACTACTGCCGGGAGACGGCATCGGGCCGGAAGTAACGCGGGAAGCTGTGAAAATTCTGACCGCTGTTGGTACCCGGGCGGGTTTGCAGTTTGACTTTGAAGAACATCTGATAGGCGGAGCATGTATTGATGCCCACGGCATTCCCATCGAAGATATTACATTGAAGGCCTGTCAGGAAGCTGATGCAGTCTTTTTAGGCGCAGTAGGCGGCCCGAAATGGGATATGCTGCCAGGTCACTTGCGGCCTGAGAAAGGGCTGCTTGGTCTTCGTAAGGCCATGGGCTGTTATGCAAACCTGCGTCCGGCTAAAGTTTTTCCGGCACTTGAATCTGCCTCAACGCTGCGACCGGAGGTTGTGCGTGGAATAGATCTGCTTGTGGTTCGTGAACTCACCGGCGGTATTTATTTTGGTGAACCCAAGACTGTAGATGCAGATTGCGGTATCGACACCATGTTGTATACGGCACCGGAGGTCAGACGCATAGCCATAGTCGCCTTTGAAGCGGCAGGGCTCCGGAAGAAAAAATTAATATCTGTAGATAAGGCCAATGTTTTAGCCTCGTCACAACTATGGCGCAAGGTCGTAGATGACGTTGCCCGGGAGTATCCTGATATTTCTCTTGAGCATATGCTGGTGGACAATGCAGCCATGCAGCTTTTGCGTAATCCGGCACAGTTTGATGTAATTGTCACCGGCAATATGTTTGGTGACATTCTCAGTGACGAAGCTTCTATGCTCACCGGATCTCTGGGCATGTTGCCCTCGGCCAGCCTTGGAGGCGGTGCTGGATTGTATGAACCGGTTCATGGTTCGGCACCTGATATTGCCGGGCAGGATAAGGCAAATCCTCTTGCGGCAATTGGTTCGATTGCACTGATGCTGCGGCACTCATTCGGGCTTGAAGAGGAGGCTGTTGCCATTGAATCTGCCATTGCCCGCGTGCTTGATGATGGATTTCGCACTCTTGATATTTTGAGCGATGGAGATACATTGGTGTCGACAACATCTATGGGTGATCGTGTACTATCCGTTTTAAACGGAATAATTTAAGTACCATATACTCCTTCTTCTATGGTAGCCGCTGTCTTGAACAGATGTTTCAAGGCAGCGGGGTTTTTATAAATTTCAAATTTCAAATGACAAACAGTAAAAAACAAATAGCAAATATCAAAT
>JAGLOF010000152.1 GCA_023139105.1 bacterium | reverse complement strand
ACACAAAATTATTTACAGAGTCAAATTATGTTTTTAGTTGTTCGTCTTGTTCGTTTTGTTAGTTGCTAAATTTTTGTTTTTGTTAGTGATACAATTTATTTTACAGTGCCGTTGAATTAGAACCACATATTAAAGTAGAGTTCAAACGTTTTGTTTATTAAATCTGTGAGTATCCGTGTTAATCAGTGGCAAATTTGTTTTTTATTGATCTCAGTTACCCACTCGATTCAACATAGAGCCAAACAAATAGCAAATTCCAACACAATAAATACAGGAAAATGTTGTCATCTCGAAGAGTTGAGTCCCTGAGAGATCTTAAAAAGATTAGTTAACGGCATAACTTTGTTGGAATCGGAATTGAATCAGAAAAAGGTTGAATTATCTATGTCCTTTTACTATATTAATTCTTCATGACTGAGCAGACTTTAAGGGGGATTGAGACCTCCATCGATATTAATCGTGGTGCAGTGTTGGTCAAATTCAACACCAATGATCCTGATCTCATTGAAGAATCATTGCACCGTTTCTTTGACAGTTTGAAAGATAGGCAAATCACGCAGATTCTGGTGGATATGCATGGTGTTGATGAGCCTACCGCTACCATGATAGCTTTGCTTATTGCAGAGACGGTTAAAATGCGGCGGCGCGGCGGTGATCTGAAAATTTTGAATCTTTCTGATAAATCACGCAGCCATTATTCATTTTTTACTCCGTTAACCTATCTTTCCATAGGTGCTGATAGCGGCCTTATCGGTCATCTTGGTGAAGATACGTCTCTGGAGATGTTTGACCTTGGCAAGACTAACATGATCCGTGTTGAAGCTTCGGTTGAAGCATTAAATGAAGCAACGGAATTTGTTCTTGAACGAGCTGTCCGCATAGGACTGGATAAAATTGAACTCAGTAAGTTGAAAATTGCTGTTTATGAAGCGGCTATGAATATTATTGAGCATAGCTATGAGTTTGAACCTGAGCAATATATCAATGTTGAGATGCAGGATATTAAGAATGGTGTAAAGGTAACGCTGTCAGACAAAGGTACACCGTTTAATATTTATAATAATCCTGATTATGATGTTGAGTCTGCGTTTAATGAGAAACGAGAAGGTGGTTTCGGGCTGTACATCATCCGCAGATCTGTTGATGAAATACATTATGAGTCAGATATTAAATCTGGTAATCGACTGACTCTTGTTAAATATTTATAGTTTGATGTAATTATTTATGGGCGATTAGCTCAGCTGGTTAGAGTGCTGGTTTCACATACCAGAGGTCGGCAGTTCAAGTCTGCCATCGCCCACTACCTACGCTTCTTTAGAAGTAGTCAATTAGTACAACATGCCATTAGGTTTGATTTGTACAGTGTTGCATAGGTTTGTGCCACAATATGGCACACTTATGTCACACCTGTGACACAAAATTGAAACCTCCTCGCTGAAAAAGTGGGGAGGTTTTTTTAAATAGAGTCAAAAAAATATAAAATTGGATAATAATGTTGCAGCTCAAAATTTATGAGAGTTTGATAGCATTTTTAAAATACATCATTCTCTTCTTTCTGAATTGAAGTCCAGACAGGCCAATACTGTGGATGTGATGTTCAATATGTAGAAGAAAGTGTTTATCGTGTATTTATGACATCCAATTGAATATTGAAATACGGGCAAGCTTTGCAGTTCGCTCCAAGATTTAATTGTTATTCGCTCATGTCATATTCTTATTGCATTCTTTCTGTATTATTTGTAATATGTTTTCAGCACGTCCTTTTCCCGTTCAAGTGGAGTCGAAAAATTTTTCGTTTTACAACCTTACTTATTTCCCCTCCATCCGGAGCCGATTCACGGGATTTGCTACGCTAATATGAAAATTTAGACATTTAATCCAATCCATGAGTATCTTTCGCATGGCAGGAAGACTTTGGTCAAAGTTTAGCATGTTCTGTCTGGTTCTGTCGTTGTGCCTGGCAACGACGGCTTGCGGACATGCTCAAAACATTTTCAATCAAACCGCTCAAATCCGTTTTGAGCATATGACGATTCATGACGGCCTACCCACCAATTTCGTTCGGGTTAACCATCAAGACCACTTGGGCTATTTATGGTTAACCTCCTTGAAAGGTCTTGTGCGATATGATGGCTATGATCTTATTCATTATCCCTATTTGGATTCCACCGCTGCCGCCTCCACGATGCAGATTACTCGGCTCAATGAGGATACTGAAGGCAACCTGTGGTTTGTCGCCGATCCCTATGGGATTTACAAGTATGACAGGCAATTGGATCGCGTGGAGATCATCGACCATCCATTACTTAAAGCTTACAATCCACATCAAAGTTGTTTTTTAACTAGTTTTTTGGATTCCCACGGCAAACTTTGGATATGGGGTTATCATCCCAAGGATACTCATCTCCATGCATTAGATTACTATGACACAAAAAAACATGAGTTTGTTGTCAGCCCCTTGACGTTGAAGGATTCTACTTTCACGATAGACGATTACAGTATCAATACAATTGCTGGTTTGTACATGCCTACGATTGCAGAGGATAGTCTCTCTAATTTATGGATTGGAACATTCAGCCATGGCTTGTTTCATTATCAGCAAGAAACAGGAACGATCGTTAATTACAGAAATGAGCCTGGGAAGGAAAACAGCCTCAGCAGTGACCATATCAATAATCTGAAGTATACTCGTGATGGTATTTTATGGGTTTGCACCAATAATGGATTATTTCGGCATGATATCTCAACGGATATATTTGAGCGTATTGGCAACTCAGTGCTGCCTGAGTATGGTTTGGTAAGTGATACGTGCAGTTCGGTTTATATGGACAATCGTAACCACATTTGGGTGTCCATGCCTTATGCATTGGATTGTCTCAACTTGGAGACAGGACAAGTCACTCATTATTCTCATGATCCCACCAATCCCCAAAGTTTACGCCTGGCTCTTGATTGTTGGCCGGTTTACGAGCCCCAAGAGAATCTTTTATGGATACTTGTACATGAAGGCTATGGCAGTCTGGATGTGCTCAACATAGTAACAGGAAAAGTGGCGCATTATACGGATGATTCAGAAGATGAATATGCGATAAGGGCCAAACATCTGGCTTCATTTTTTGTGGATCATTCGGAGAATGTTTGGATCGGCACGTTTGTACAAGGTCTGAATAAGTGCAATCCAAACATACAGGTTTTTCAGACCTTGGATAAACATAACAGCGGACTCAGTCACAATGATGTGCGGGCGATCTGTGAAAGCCATGGAGATGTAAAGAGCGTCTATACCGCCACTGCGGCAGGCATTGACATCTATTGCCCGGGAGAAGGGTATTACAACCTTCATGACCGCTATTCTGTGAATGGGGAGAAAAAAAGAGATATCTCATGTCTGACTGTAGATAACGAGGGTCACTTATGGTTTGGGACGAATTTTGCCGGTTTGTATCAGTACGATGGTGCATGCATCAAATCCTGTATGAAGCATGAGATGGGGAATCCGCTGACGCTCACTTCAGAACGTATCACATTCTGTGAATTGGTTGACGATCATGGTTTTTGGATAGGCACCAATTACGGTGGACTGAATCTTATTAATAGCAATACGATGTGTGTTGAGCGTGTTTTTACCAAGTTGCTCGATACCCTTCAGTTTAATGCAGACTATTTGCTCAGGTGCGCATTACAAGATCCGGATGATAGAATTTGGCTGGGTTCCAATGGTGGCTTGTGCCGATATAATCCCGTTGATTCCAGTTTTACGCGTGTCATTATATATGCCGATGTCCAATGTATTTTTTTCAACAGTGGAGGGACAATATGGTTGGGCACATCAGCGAAAGGCCTGGGCCGGCTGGATCCGGAAACCCATGAATTGAAATATTACAGCACACCCCAGGGACTGGTCCATCCTAATGTGCATAGCATTGCTGAGGATGATCACGGCACTCTTTGGATTGCAACTGCCACTGGGTTGTCGCGATTTGATCCCTATCTTGAGTCCTTTACGAACTACACAGAAAAACAAGGGCTACCCACAAGTGAACTCAAGCATTTTGCAAAACGCCTCAGTGATGGAAATATTTATCTGGGCACATCGGGCAAGGGGATTATTTATTTCAACCCTGATGACTTGTCTGCCAATCCCCATCCCCCGAAAGTCGTGGTGTCGGAATTGAAGCTTGCCAATGTCCCCATTCGGCCGGGTTCTGATTCCGTTTTGAAGCAGGATATCAGCCTCACAAAGAGAATTGAACTGGCCCACTGGCAGAATGACTTGACCTTTGTCAGTTCAGCGTTGCATTACAGCCAACCTGAAGAAAATACATATCGCTATTATCTGGAGAATGATGATGAAGATTGGTATGATGCCGGCCATCGGCGTGAGATGACATACAACAATCTGAATCCGGGACGTTATGTTTTTCATGTACAGGCAGCCAGTTGTGATGGGGTATGGAACAGGGAAGGTGTCGCCATCGAAATCCTGATTCGTCATCCCTGGTATGGAACACTGTGGGCCTATATGGGTTATGGCGTGCTGGCGCTGGGACTGCTTATACTGATTTGGCGAAACCAAGTTCGCAGAATCCATTTACAGCATGCTTTTCAAATGAAGCAGTCAGAAGCGGAAAGACTCAATGAAATCGATGAAATGAAGTCTCGTTTTCTGACCAACATTTCCCACGAATTTCGTACGCCCCTCACATTGATTTTAGGACTAGCGGATTTTTGGTTGAAAAGCGCGAAAGACGAAAGGCTGATTTCGGATTTGCGCAGTATGAAGAAAAATGGGAAACGATTGTTGAAATTGGTGAACCAATTGTTGGACCTTTCCAAGATCGATGCAGGAACATTAAAATTGAATCCAACACCCACGGAGATTATTTCCTTTATTACTCGAATTGTTCAGACCTTTGAATCTCAGGCCAATTTGAAACAGATTGATTTGAGTTTACAGACGACATTGTTGTCACTTACTATGGCTGTGGATCAGGATAAATTGGAAAACATACTTTATAATCTGTTGTCAAATGCGTTGAAGTTCACAGCAGAAGGAGGAGCTGTCAATGTACGTGTTGAGCAGCTTGGTGATGAACCCGGATCGCATTCTGAGCAATTGGTCATTACTGTGGTCGATACCGGAGTAGGTTTTCATCCCAATGAAGCGGAACATCTGTTTGAACGGTTTTATCAATCGCCGGAACATAAAAAGCATCATGCTGAAGGCACTGGCATCGGGTTGGCTTTGACTTGTGAATTTGTGAAGCTGCATCAGGGGAAGATTGAAGCGGAGGGAGAACAGGGTAAAGGGGCTACTTTTATTGTGACATTGCCTGTTGCTAAAGATTCAGAACAGCATGTGTTGCAAAGCAGCATGCCTGAAGCTATTGGGACTGATAAGAGTGAAATCAATGTTGAAGCAGAGTCCAAACGGGCTGAGCTGGATGAAGCCAGCCGGATTCTTATTATTGAGGACAATGATGACTTGCGTGACTATTTGAAAAGAATTCTTGGCGATGTGTATCAGATTGAGGAAGCAAAGCAGGGCAAGGCCGGGCTGAAATCGGCAATGAAGAGCATACCGGAACTTATTATCAGCGATGTGATGATGCCTGA
>JAGLOF010000151.1 GCA_023139105.1 bacterium | reverse complement strand
ATCCAGGGATTTAATGACATTTTCCTGAGGTCTCTTCCACTAACAGATATTACATTCTTGTCCAAAGTTTTTGTTTTAATCGGCATTGGCACTTTCTTGAACTTTATTGCTCTTCTGATGTTCAAGAAAAACATTTTAAAGATTGTTTAAATAGGTAAATAAAGCGCTGGCTACATAGAGTATGGGATGGGCCTGCATCTATTGCTATAAATTTGCCTTGATTTTCAAAAAATATTAAGCTAAATTTATAATACTTTTACTCCTTAAATAAATGTCCGATACTTCCCGAGTATTCTGACCTGGGTAAGATACTAATGCGACTACTCATGGGAGTTATTTGTGAACATTCAGAAATACCAGATTGTGCAGATATCATCAACAATACAAACTGAAACAAACATAGTCAGGGAGAAAAACCGAATGACAAAAAAAGCTACTATTATAATCATGTTGTGTGCAGCCATACTACTCATGACCCCGCAGGTGTTTGCCCAGTCAGGCACCTTTGATTTTGACCCTGCGTTTGGGGGTGGGCCTTTCCCCAACACTGTCTTCCAAACCATCAGTGGTGTACGGCTTGATGTTCGGGCGACTGGCGGGGCAGATGAAACTTACCGAATTGATGCTTCAGGGGCAGGAGGCACAACCGACGGAGTGGTACAAGGACTGCTATCATCCACTCCCGGTTCGATGTTGTTGTTTTTTTCGGCGTCTGTGAACATTACTACTATTCGTGTCGTTGATGGTACTTCGACTGATTATACCTTCACGCCCAATACCGGAACGCCTGTTGTGGCATCCGTTGATAATGCCGGAGCCACAGTGAATCTCAATTTTATAGGGATCACCTCAATTACTGTGTCAGGGATGTATACCCCATATATTGATAATGTGGTCATGGACGCCTCACTCTCTGTGGGCCTTGCTTCTTTTTCCGCCCACGAGCAAGGTGCGGCAGTCAAACTGAATTGGGTCAGTGAAAGCGAGACTGACAACGCAGGCTATATTCTGGAGCGGAGAACCCAGAGCACAGAATGGCAGACCGTGGCCTCTTACATTACCCATGCTGAACTCAGTGGCCGGGGCAATAGCTCACAGAAAACTGAGTATGTCTTTGTTGATGAAGATACAAAGTGTGGTGGAACCTATGAATATCGTCTCTCTGATGTAGATACTGAAGGCAATGTAACTGAACTGGATGTCATCTCCATAACTTTGGATCCGGTCCCTGCAGAAACTCTACTGAAACCTGCCTATCCCAATCCCTTCAACCCCAGCACTAAAATACAGTACGAACTCGCAGAAGATGTTTCTGTAACCCTGAAGGTTGTGGATATCAGAGGCCGAAATGTACAGACAATTGTAAATGGTGAACACAAGTCAGCCGGTAGCTACTCTGTTCATTGGAACGGCATGAACGATACTGGTCAACATGCAGCCAGCGGTGTTTATTTTCTAATGATGCAGGCGGGGCAGGTATTGAAATCGCAGAAAGTGATGCTGGTTAGATAGGAAAGACAACCTAAAAAGAAAAATGATCTCCCAGGGATTCTAAACCTGGTGTGTAAAACACTAAAATCTCATTGTATTGAAGGGCGGCCGATGGCTGCCCTTTTTTATGTACAATCCCTGTGCGATCATCACTCTGATGGCCCTTGATATTCATCATGGGCCTCTTTTGGGGAGGGATATTTATCGCGTAGGATGCGGGTAGTTTTTTGTAGAAAACCTGTATTGGACATTAAGAAAAAAGTGGCTCTATGTTGAATCGAGTGGAAAACTAAGATCAATAGAAAACAAATTTGCCACTGATTAACACGGATACTCACAGATTTAATAAACAAAACGTTTGAACTTTACTTTAATGTGTGGCTATAATTCAACAGCACTGTAAAATAAATTGTGTCACTAACAAAAACAAAAATTTAGCAACTAACAAAACGAACAAGACGAACAACTAAAAACATAATTTTAAAACAAAAATACTTTATTAGTTCTTCATATATTAAACTCGTCTTTTTTCCGTGTTTCATCTGTGTTTATCTGTGGCTTAATTGTTTTCTGGATATCTACCCACACTATTCGACATAGAACAAAAAAAGTATAAGATTTTACATAACCACATACCTCATAACTTTCAATTTGAATACGTTAATCTAGGTGAAACTCCATATCCACTTTACACCATCTTCCCCAGCCGCAGCTCCCAGCAGGATAAATATACTTCCCCGTTATACGCCCGGGACAGATATCCTGGGCGATCGGAAGTTTTAAAGAAGGGTCAGCAGAAATCCTGTTGATCCAATAAGTCAATATGCATGCGAACCATCTCCATGAAGGCAGACAATGGCGGAGAGATCCACTTGTCCTTCTGCCAGATCATCAGCAGATTGGCTTTAAGGGGCTCACCGCTCCAGGGCAGAGAAACCAGCCGGCCTTCCTGTATTTCCTGCCGGGCTGATATCTCAGATATGAGTGCCAGACCAAGTCCTGTCATCACACATTTTTTTATGGCTTCAAGGCAGTTAAAATCAAAAATGTGGTTGGGATCAATCTTTTTCTCGGTCAGGCCCCGCCTGAGCAGGTTGCCGTAGCTGCAATCCCATTGGGGCAGAATGATGGTTTGATTTTTCAAATCTTCAATTTGAACATGTTGCTTTTGACAGAGTGCATGCTGAGGATGGGCCACCAATAACAATCTAACTGACATCAAAATCTCTGTTTCCAAATTGCGTGCACCAAAATCTTCATCAGTAATGAGAAAGGCCAGATTGGTGATGCCTGACTGAAATTCCTGTTGAAGTGAAATTGATGTGCAGTTGTTAAAACTGCAACGGATCTTGGGGAACTGGTGATGAAAATGACGAAGTACATCAGGCAGATAATAACTGCTCACAGTTTCGGGAATTCTGACAGACAGGGCGCCATGGTGTTCCTCAGCTGAACGCACCTCTGTCTTCAGCTCCTCCTCTATATCCAGCAGACGCTGGGCGTACTGCAGCAACCGCTCCCCTGCATCTGTCAATTTGACGTGCTTTCCTGAGCGCAGAAACAGGCGCACATCCAAATCATCCTCAAGAGCGCGGATCTGATCTGACACAGTAGACTGGGCATAATTCAACACCTTGGCCGCCTGATTGAAACTGTTCAGCCCAGCCACTGTTCTAAATGTTTTCAGTTGACGAAATTCCATACCATCCTCTGTTCGGATATTCCGATATGTAAGTTCGAAAGATACCGTTTGATTCGCCCATATCGATTGCGTATCCTAATATACAATTTAAAACGACGTACACAACCATTTATTGGAGTAAATATGACCAAAGAATTAATTGAGAAAAAAACCTTTGACTGCTTTCAATCGGGTTATTGCTGCTCAGAATCAATCTGCAAGATCATCACTGAGCACTTTGGCAAGCCGCCTGCAGACATTGCCAAGGCAACATCTGCTTTCTGCGGTGGCATTGGCGGTTCTCATAAAGATCTGTGCGGTGCTTTAACTGGCGGATTCATCGCCATCGGCTGGCTATTTGGAAGAACCGCTCCCGGGCAGGACAACACACCAACCAACCGGCTGACCACAGAATATCAACATGCCTTTGTGCGTCAGTTTGGATCAGCCAATTGTGAAGTGCTTCTGGATAGTTTAGGTGAGCAGACAGATGGACTGAAATGCAAAAACCTGACTGCCAAAGCAGCGGGTATACTCTATGATGCCATCAGTGCACAAATGGGAGAGAATGTGCCAGACTGAGCCTTTTGAAAAGTCCCATTGCCTTACTCTGATGCGCTTACAGAGTCTCTTCATTCCGAGACTAATTGAAGTCAATATATCATGAAACTCTGCCCACACGATTCAACATAGAGCCTTTTTTTAGCATGTGTGCTAGAAAATAATTCAATTTAGATCAAAATTCCAACAATAAGCCTTGATTTCACTTTTACACTCATCGTACCTTTAGGCATAATTTTATCAGTTATCAGACAGATTGAGTGAAGCACTGACTATATTAGGGAGAGAGAAGTGGATTCAGGTTTAGTATTTAAAATGTTTATTGGTGCAATTGGTGGATTGGGCATTTTCCTTCTGGGTATGAAATACATGTCAGAAGGCATGCAATCCATTGCCGGTTCCAGACTGAGAAGTCTCATCCGCGCGGTGACAGACAACCGTTTTGTGGCTGCCGGTGTAGGCGCGTCCATCACGGCCATGATCCAATCCAGCTCTGTGACCACAGTCATGGTTGTTGGATTTGTCAATGCCGGATTAATGAACCTGCGACAAGCGGTCGGTGTCATCATGGGCACCAATATTGGTACGACCATCACCGCCTGGCTCATCGCCGTTCATATTGCCGACTACGGTCTGCCCATACTGGGCCTGGCCGCCTTCTTCTTCCTCTTTTCCAAAAACGAGCGTGTTCGCAATGTGTCCATGGTCTTCCTGGGGCTCGGCATGGTCTTCTTTGGCCTGGAACTAATGAAGAATGGACTCTATCCTTTACGCAGCATGCCGGAAGTACATGCGGCATTGGCAGCCTTCCAGCCTGACACAATCTGGGGATTGTTCAAGTGTATTCTCATTGGTGGCCTGGTGACGGCAATCATCCAATCCTCCTCTGCAACGGTAGCCATCACCATCACCTTGGCCACAACAGGCACCCTCTCCTACGAGACGGCCATTGCCTTGGTATTGGGACAAAATATTGGGACAACCATTACTGCTGCACTGGCTTCATTGGGCGCGTCCACCAATGCAAAAAGGACGGCTTTGGCCCATTTCCTTTTTAATATGACCGGTGTGGTCATTATGATACCCCTCTTTCATCAATACCTCTGGCTTCTGAGCCAGATTTCACCCGACACCCTGCCCATTGCAACACGGATTGCTACAGCCCACTCATTCTTCAATATTTTTGTTTTGGTCCTACTGCTACCAACAATCAATCCGTTCGCGCGGTTGGTGACCAGGCTCATGCCCGACTCCAAAAGTAAGGAAAAACATCATCTCACTTATTTGGATGTACGCCTACTAGACTCAGCAGCCATTGCCATTCAGCAATCCCGATCTGAGGTCCATAAAATGGGTGATGAAAGTCTAAAAATGATGGATGGACTTCGTGAAGCCATTGTTGATCCCAAGGCCAATAAAAAACGAGATGACCGTATTTTCCACAAAGAAAATACCATTGATGTCATTCAGAAAGAAGTGGTTGAATTCATTAGTAAATTGATGAGCGGCTCTCAGGCTCATCAAGTCACCGATGAAGCGCGCAAGCAGCTCCGTATTGCAGATGAATACGAATCCATCAGCGATTACATTGCCGGTATTCTAAAACTGATCTGCAGGCTTAAAGAAAGTGAGCTCAAACTCAGTGAAGCAGGCCATAAAGAACTCATAGAACTTCATGATCTTGTTGCCACTTATTTGCAATTTGTGGCTATGGCCTATCAAAATAAAGACACGGATATCTTTGTTAAAGCGCAATCTGATTGCGGTTCTATGATTCATGGGATCAAACGCAATAAGAGCAACCATCTGGAACGCCTTGAAGCCAATCAGACAACACCCATGGTCAGCCTCATCTACATGGACCTCATGAATGCCTACCGTCGTCTCTTAGACCACACCTACAATGTGGCAGAAGTACTGGCAGGCGAAAAATAAATTGACGTTGCGATAATTAAAAGGGGGCTGGCCACAATGGTCAGTCCCCTTTATTTTTAATGTGTCAACTAAATAACTTTACGCCTCTCGCAACCCCTCACTGATCCCGCGCAACTCAGTATTCAGAACCGACTGTGCCAAAGAAATATCCAGTGACGCATCCACGGGCCGGGGTGCCTGCATCTCTACATCGTTGATAGAGATAGGATCAAATTGCTCCATGGGCAATCCATGCAATTGAGCCAGGATCTTTCCAAAAGTGTAGCGATCCACCCTTTGCGCACCGACCATAGGCATTGACTGGATGGGGCACGTCGGTCTCAGAATAGTTGCCCTTGTCTCCTATAAAAACCATATCTCTGATGGCCCTTGATATTCATCATGGACCTTTTTTGGGGAGGGATATTTATCCCGTGAGATGAGGGCAATATTTTGCAAAAATCTGTATTAGACATTGAACCAAAAAGCATTAGACTTTACGTAACTACATGCATCATAAACTTTCAATTTCAATAAGTGGATCTCGGTGAAGTCACCATATCTGCCTGAGGTCACCATCTTCCCCGGCCGCTGCTCCCAGCAGGATGAATATCCTTCCCCCGTTATACGCCCAGGACAGATATCCTGGGCGATCGGAGTTCTCATTTCCGATTGATAGACCAAATGAACATTATTCTTTATGGTATTTAAAATATTCCTCTCTTGCTTTCACAAGTATTTCAGCGTCCACCCAAAATAAATCCTCCAGTCCATTCCCGGGACTGTTAATAAACTTCTGAAGCTGGTGATAAAACAGGTTTTCATTGATATCATTCACATGTTCTTCATTGAATCTGGTAAAGAAGAGGTATTTGCTGTCCCAAGACACATAGCCACGCCTTTCCCCATGATTGGTATTGATGGATGTATTCAGAATCTGCGCCTCACCCCACTGCCCGGCACTATTACTAAAACATATATATAAACCGCTGAAATTTTCTTTACCTCTGTTGGAGGCATCAAAAATCAAGAATTGCTCATCCGGTGAAATATATGGATGACACTCATGCGCTTCAGTATTGACTAGATCACCTAAACTCACCGGGGCTTGATATTTTTCATCAACGAAGTTTGACATATAGATATCTGAACTGCTTTCATCATTCTTCATATATGCAAAATAGAGATTACCGTTCGTGCTAACAGAAGGATATGAACATGAAATATAATCGATCTTTGCACCACTGAACTTAATACGATCTACAGGGCCTGTCCATCCTGTCTCTTCCCTGACTGTGTATCCTAAATGATTAGTATCATCTTTTTCACTCCGGAGATAAAAAAACAAGCGGTGACCATCCGGGCTGAGGCTGTAATACCCAGTATTGAGTTCCGTATTCAACTTGACTTCCATCGGTTCGGTCCATTTCCCATTTATACATTCAGACTGAAATAAATACCCTTTCCGGAATGGTTGACGAATAAATATCTCCCAATAACATTCATTGCCATCTGCAGAGAAAAATATCTTTTTCTCACTCAATCCGGTTGTAATCAGTCCAGGCGCAAACAATTCAGGGATTTCACCCGGCGGTTCTTGGCCGAGGTAGGGGCCGGATAACTCAGCAAATTTTGATTCATTTTTATTTCTAGATACATTATTCTGAATACATGAATTCGTTAGAATACCAATAAACAGAATTAGGTTCAATAGCGTAAAATTCTTTTTCATGAATTATCCTTTATCCTAATGGTTCCGGATTTAATTCCTCAATCACTTTGGCATCTATCCAATAAATATCGCCAAGTCCATTTCCGTATTGCGTAGAATCATTACCTTCAATAACTCTCATACTATTGAAGAATAAATATTTTCCATCCGGAGAGAAATTGGTGAAACGCTCAGTACCTGTTACATTGATTTCAGGTCCCAGGAAAATTGCTTTACTCCAATTCCCCTTTTCATCCTTTTGACTTATGTATATACCTTTTCCTTCTTTTCTACCAAATGAATCAAAAAGAATAAAACTGCCGTCTGGGGCAACACAGGGGGAAGTTTCAAAATATTCTGAATTAATATTATCGCCCAAATTTTCCGGTTCAGTAAATTTGCCATTTACAAATTTTGACATATAAATATCAAACTGACCTTTGCCACCTGGGCAATTTGATGAGAAATAGAGTGTTCCATCACTCGTTAAGCATTGGCTAATTTCCATTGCATCTGTATTTACAGGAAATCCTATATTTTTTGGTTTACTCCACCCTTCTGCAATTTTTTCTACCACCCAAATATCAAAGTCTTTCTGCGTACTGCTGGTATCCTGCAAAGGTCTTCTTGAACCAAAATACAATCGATCTCCATTGGCAGAAAAAGCGGGGGCTCCATCAAAAAATCTTCCTGAAAAAGAGGCAATTTGGGGTTCAGTGTATTTCCCATTTTTGAGACTTGAATAAAATATAGTGTTATTTACTCCTGTTTTTCGTGCAAAGTATATATCCCCGGTTATTGGCAAAAAGATCGCACTACTATGTTCCATTTTGTCTGTAGAAATAAGATTAGGACCAAAAATTTCTGGAATTATGCCTGACGGGATTTTCCCCAAATTAGGATCATTTAACTCAACAAATCTTAATTCATTTTTGTTTTGAATCTTTTTCATCTGATTGCAGGAAATTAAAACAACCCCAATGATCAGGACTAAGCATATTATATGATTATTTCTCATTGTTTTCCCCTATTTCAAATACTCTGGTTTTAATTCTTCAATTACTTTTGCATCAACCCAATAAAAATTTTGCAACCCGTTTTCAGGGATATCATATTGCTTCTGCAGTTCAGAAAGAGTCTTTGCTGATTCATCCATGACTAAAGTGCCTGGCCTATCACTTGTAAAAAAGAGATATTTCCCATCATAGCTCACAAAAGATCGGGCTTCACCGTATTGTGTATTTATATTTGCTCCTAAATTTTGTGGTTCGGTCCACTCACCATTCTCATTTCTGAAGCTCACATAAATATCATTGCTTCCAAAATTATCCTCATCCTTCACAGAATCAAATAAAAGAAAACTCTCGTCTGGAGCAATATACGGGTGCATCACGTGGCCTTGAGCACTAAGTTTATTGCTGACAATTCTTGGTTTTGTATAACCTCCATCACTCCATTTAGCTATATAAATATCATTATATTTGTTTCCATAACCGTGATTAAAGTAAAGATTTCCATTAGTTGCGACAGTTGGATGTAAACCACCTCCAATGGTACTATCATTATTAAAAATGATCCTTTGTGGGTTTCCCCAGTTTTCTAGTTCTCTATCAGATACCCATAAACCAACCCTGCTAGTTGATTCAGGCCTATACGTGTTGTAAAACATCTTCTTCCCATCTGGGGATATAAATGCATAACGATCCTTATGCCAGGGAGTATGAGACGAAACTTCTAGGGGCTCCGTCCAATGGCCTTCATTCTGACGCGTGACCATCTGAAATCGATGCTTAGACATTGGAGCAATCAAATTAAAGTAAATCTCTTTTCCATCAGGTGAAATAGTGATTCTTGACTCATTAAGGCGAGTTGAAATGATGCCTGGTGCAAATATTTCAGGTATCATACCTGGGGGTTTCTGCCCTAAATAAGGACCAGATAATTTAGAAAATTTTGATTCATTTTCATTTTGCGATTCTTTGTTCTGATTGCAGGATATAAATGCAATGCCAATAATCAGGATAAGGCTTAATAATATATAATTAGTTTTCATAATTTTTCCTTATTTCAAATGCTCTGGTTTTAATTCTTCAATAATCTTTGCATCTACCCAGTAAATATTCTCATAACCATTAACCGGCAACTGCATCATCTGTCTTAACTCCTCCAAAGTCATAGTCTCTTCAGGTAACTCTGATTTTCCAATCCTGTCACTGGCGAAGAACAAATATTTTCCATCACGGGAAACAAAGGCCCGCTTATCACGATACCCGGTATTAATATCGGAGCCCATATTTTTTGCCTCTGTCCATTCACCATTTTGATCACGAAAACTGATATATAGATCTTCTTCTCCGAAGGTATTCTCAGATTTATCGAAATCAAAAATGATATAGCTTTCATCAGGGGATATAAAGGGATGGTGGCAACCTAGGTAACTGGTATTTTTAATTTCTCTGCAGGAGAATACCCACCATTCTCATAACGATATTTGATGAAATTGGAGAAATATAAATTGCCATTATTAGCAACTGAAACAAAACCGGTTTGATTATCATCCTGAAGGTCTATCATCTTTGGTTCACACCACACTCCATTGGATTTATCAACGAACATTGTAGATCCCCGACCGTTTTTCCAGGATATATAATAGATCCGCTCCCCATCTGGGCTAAAAGATGGATAGCATTCCGCACGATTGGGATTGAATGAAAACTCCCTTGGTTCACGCCAGTGACCATTCTCCAAGCGAGTATACAAAATAATCATTTGCTGGAATGGTCCTTTCGGGGCAGCTAATGTCTCTCCTCCCGGTGTCCAGAGGAAATAACACAATTCCATTCCATTGGGATTGAAAGTGATGCTGGCGACATCACCGCCTGCGGAGAGTAAACCAGGGGCAAATAATTCGGGGATCATGCCGGGAGGCTTTTGCCCCAGATAGGGACCAGACAATTCAGAGAATTTAGATCCATTCTCATTTTGCACATCTGATTGTAATTTCTTTAACTGATTACATGAGACCAAAAGAAAGCATGTAATCAGTAAAAACTCAGGTAGCTTTAATTTAATAATCATAAATTGCCTTTATTTCAAAAATTCCGGTTTTAATTTTTCAATAAAACTGGTGGTAACCCAATAGATATTTCTCCAGCCATTCGGGACACTTTCCTGTATCTTTGTGAGATCTGCATAGGTGTACTTTTGATCTTTTATATCATCCCCGTTATATACTTTTACTCTGGATGTAAAAAACAGATACTTCCCGTCCGGTGAAAACTGGGGCCAACTGTTCCCGACTCCGACAGTATTTATTTTCGGACCGAGATTTATCGCCGGTCCCCAGGTCTCATCAGGCTGATGAAAGCTGATATAAAGATCCTGGTCACCAAATCCTCCCGGTCGACTGGATACAAATATCATAAATTTTTCATCAGGATCAATAGTCGGACTGTGATTAGGGTGCCGGGCATCGTGAGGAAAATTTATTGTTGGTCCAGGAGATTTATACGCTTGATATTTCCCGTCCACAATTTTTGAGCGGATAATTCCTTGTCCACTGGGCATCGCGTCTGTAGGTCCATAACAATAAAGATTTGCAGATTTTGTCTCATGCACTTCATTTATCCTGCTTCCAGGATTGTCAATGACAGTTACTCTGGGCAACCGGGGTTTACCCCAACCGTTTTCAATTTTATCAACTATCCAGACACTGGAGGTATCCTCCCTTTCGTTTTCTGAAAAAAAGTACAGCCGCTTCCCATCGGGAGAAATGGAATTGATATGGTTATATGTATCGACATTAAAGGATGCCAACTCGGGTTCCGTCCAGACACCGTTTTCCTGTTTCATATGCATTATCACGATAATTCGGGGTGACCGACCTTCATTGATGGCTCTTGACCAAAAAAGTTCACTACCATCTGGTGTAAAAACAGCACCGCTGTGCTCATAGTAAACACTGGAGACAATGCTCGGTGCAAATATTTTTGGGACATCCCCAGGCGGTTTCTGCCCCAGATAAGGACCTTTCAAGTCTGGGAATTTTGATCTATTCTCATTTTTAAAATTATTAATTTGACCACATGATATTAACAGAGAACAGGTCATTAGGATTAGGCTAAGTAACTTAAACTTAAACTTAATTTTCATCATTAATCCTTATTTCAAATGTCCTGGTTTTAATTCATCAATAAAACTTGCACTAACCCAATAAATCTTTGCGTAGCCATTTGTATAGCTTAATGAAATTTCCTTTAATTCAGCATAGGAATAATTTTTTTCATACATATCATTGAAAGGTTGCATCTCACTAATAAAAAAGAAATATTTGCCATCTGGGGAAATATATGGCCAAGCAGCACCCTCCACCCCAAAAGTATTAATTTTTTCTCCCAGATTTATCGCTTCACCCCACGAATCATCAGCTTGGTGATAACTGATATATAGTTCCACACCATCTACTAAACCACCAGGTCTATCTGAAGCAAATATTACAAACTCTTCATCAGGATCAATATAGAAAGCAAAGTCCAGGTACTCTGAATTAATAGTTTCTCCAATAGGTGTTGGTTGTTGATACTTTCCATCCATAATTTTTGATCGGGAAAACCCAATTCCACGATCCATGTTCGGCAAATTATTTTCTTGTAAATATAGATCTCCACTTCTCGTTTCCTGACATGCCATGTATAACGATTCCCAATTGGGAATTAAAGTATACAGACGTGGCTCTCCCCATCCATCTTCAGTTTTTTCAACTATCCAAGAACCATATTTCGGTTCTCCCCCCTTTACAATTGGTCGTTGTGAAATAAAATATATTCGATTCCCATCAGGAGAAATTGAACTAATATGTGAAAAGGGTCCTATGCAGAATGGAGCACGTTCCGGCTTGGTCCAAGTACCATTTTCCAGTTTCATATGCAGAATCACATCTATACGTGAAGGTATTCCTTGATTTATCACCCTTGTCCAAAAAGCTTCTTTTCCATCAGGAGTAAATTTAGTAGCACTGTGTTCACGGTAGATATCTGCAATAATACCCGGTGCAAATAATTCAGGGACATCTCCGGGCGGTTTTTGTCCCAGGTAGGGTCCAGTTAATTGGGAAAACTTTGGTTCCTTTTGAATCTGAGTGTCTAGCTGCGATTCTTTTGTACAGGAAATTGACAGTGTAATGAGAATCAACAATACACCTGCAAACCTAATACTTTTTACCATAACACCTCCGTTAATCATCAAAATTCTACTTTACAAACTGCTTTTTTGTATGCATCAATGGCATCTTTTTTCTTCCCAATCTCTCCGAAGAAGGCCCCCTGTCTAAAATACACGAGAGATGTAATAAGAGCCAATAACTTAAAATTCTTTTTCATAATATGCCCTTTAGTATTTAAGTTTATTTCAATGAGGCCTTCATAACAATAACCCCCTCCTGCTTGTGCGCTTTGGCCTTAATATCTGCAAGAAAATAGAAATAATCATTTACAATTACTCCTGTAGTTGGAGAATATAAATAGGGTGTATTCCGCTCAAAAATTTCAGAGGCTTCTATGTTGGCAGCATTCTTATTTAGCGAAAACTTGCTGATAGTATTTAACAAATTCTGAACTGCATAAAGGCTGTTGTTTGCATAATATAAGCCGTCAATCCCAAACGTACTGAGACCCGATTCATTTGACAGTGGAGAAAGGAATTTTGTTTTAATGTCTATTTCATAAATTCCAACAAATAAAACTCCTAAATATATTACCCGACCATTTTCAGATAAGGTAATTCCATTGGGATGTACAAAAGATTTATCTTTCAAAAACAATTCTAACTTATCTGAAGAAAAAGGTATTATGAAAATTGCACCACTTCTGGTATTATCGGTGATATAAACATCACCGTTAGGGTGAATAACCAGATCATTGAAATTATGACGGATACCATCTGGCGGCAATAAATATTTTTTGATCAATCTCCCAGTAGAAAGGTTATATTTAAATATCTCATCCCTGCTTTCTTCATGTGAACATACCCATAAGGTACGACGGAAAGAATCTACATGGATTCCACGAAGACTACCTAATCCATCCTGCTTTTCACTAGTGAAATCGATGCTTTTGCCAAAATGATCAACTTTGACAATTTTATGCTTGGACATACTTCCCAGATAAAATACTTCTTCAACCGGATCATAGGTAATGCCTTCCGGATTTAATTCTTTGTCATTGATTATAAAAGCGATTTGACTTTTATGTATGGGCTTCTCGGCCTTTTTCAGGGCTTTAAGTATTTCATCAAACTCAGTTTCTTCGCGAAGTATACTAAATGCAGAATCGTTCAGATGATGCATCTTATAAAACTGATCTTTAGTTGTATAGCCAAATATCGTTGCTTTTTTTAATAGTCCTAAAGCAATATCACTGTTTCCTAAAACCGCATTCAACCGAGCTGCCAGATAATTAATTGCTGGATGATGGGGAAAGACTTTAAGAACTCCATTGCAAAATTTGAGTGAGGATTGACATTCAGCAGTAGACTTGGCTGCAAATGCTTTTTCCACATTTTCTCTATAATTCTCGTCAATTTGCCCGATTGCGGGAAAACAAGAAATCAGCATAATTCCTGTTAGTAAAATAATTCGTTGTAACTTAAAATTATTTTTCATCATATTTCCTAAATTATTTTTTACTCTTTTCATTAAATAGCAACTTTCATAACAAAAATACCTCTGGGATGTTCACCTTGTCCTCCGTCATCAGTGACGTAATAAAAATAATCATCCACAATGACTCCAGTCGTAGGTTCAATCAACTCAGGTGTATATCTTTCAAAAACTTCACAATCTTTCAAACTTGTGGCATCCTTATTCAGCGAAAATCTGCTGATCTGGTTTAAACCTATTTGGACAGCATAAAGACTATTATTAAAAAAATACAATCCGTCAATCCCAAAAGTGCTATGACCTTGATTTTCTGACAGAAACATAACTGATTTCGTTCTAATGTCTATTTTATTGATCCCAAGTAGATAATCGGCTGAATAGATTACCTGCCCATCTTCAGATAGAGTAATACCATTTGGCGATACAATCAATTCATTTTTAAAAAACCATTCCAGCTTATCCGAAAGGTGTGGAATTACGTAAATTGCACCTCCACCACTAATATAGATGTCTCCATTGGGATGAATGACCAAATCATTAAATCCATGTCGTACTTCATTTGGTGGAAATGAATATTTTTTAATGAGCCTTCCTGAAGAGAGATCATATTTAAATATTTCTTTCTTCTCCTCAGAAAATGAACAAGCCCATAGAGTACGGCGGATAGGGTCAACGTGTATTCCAAGCACTAACTTTAATCCATCTTGCCCTTCCTCGGTAAAATCAATACTATTTCCAAAATGATCAACTTTAATTATTTTATGTTTGTAATGACTTCCCAGATAAAACATCTTTTCAACCGGATCATAAGTGATCCCTTCAGTGCCTAACTTCTTATCTTTGATAGAAAAAGCAATTTGGCTCTTATGAATCGGTTTCTCAGCCTTTTCAAGCGCTTTCATTATTTGCTTAAATCCCTCTTTTTCCCGCAGAGTGATAAACGCAGTATCATTCAAATGGTGGGTTTTATTGAAAGGTAATTTCGTTGTGTAGCCCAATTCTGTCGCTTTATTTAACTGTTCCAATGCGATTTTCTCATTTCCCAATATTGCATTTAGCCGGGCAGTAAGATAATTTATTAAGGGATGATTGGGGACAACTTTTAACACTTCTTTGCAAAATTTGAGAGAAGATTGGCATTCATCAGCCGAGCTAGCTGCAAATGCTTTTGCTTGATTTTCTCTAAAATTACCGTTAATCTGCCCCACTGCAGGCAAACAGTGAATTAACAGAATTATCACTAAGAAATAGAATTTTACTTTTGTATTCATTTTTCAACCTTTATTTTCATCATATTCCTTTTTATTTAAACTTTATATTTTTCATTGGTATTTCAGATAAATTCGGTTCAATGAAAATTCACAGCTAATTATCGTTTTCCAATTGATAAATTTTTTCAGCAGCCCAACAACTAGACGGATTCATACGAAGCAGTTTCTTTAAAGATTTTAGAGCAGACTCAGTTTTCCCGACTTCCATAAAAATACTAACCTGTGAGTACAAGACAGCCGTTGAGTTTGGGAATCTTTTCTCCCACATTTTCAAAATTATTTGAGCTTCATCATACTTTTCTTTTCCCTGATATTCTCTGGCTAAAGAATTCAGATCACCTGCCCAGACGAAATACTCCATCTGTCTATTTTTCGGAAATTGATGTTCAAATTTATTTACAGCTTCCTGCACATTCGAAGATGCAATCATTGCACTTAAACTATCAACTGCACTCGTTTTCTGCTGTTGGTCATCTCTCATATTTTTTAGAGTATTATGAAAGTCCGACAAAAGTACTCCAGGCAATATACCGTAATGCATTGTAACTATATTTTCAATATCATTATTATTCTGCAATATTTTATCCAGTGACGAAATCCAGGGATCAAAATCTGATTCTGAATTTACGCCATATGAATATTGATGATCTGCTTTCTCAAGAATATCTCCTGTAAATACAATATTCTCTGCAGGGATGCTAATTATTATGTCACCCTCTGTATGAAATCCCGAACCGAAATAGAAAAGTTCAATTTCCATATTGCCCATATCCAGTGTTAGGTTATCAGTAAACGTTATAGTAGGAAGAGTCAATTGAAAAACCGATTCATAGTCATCACACTTATTGCGATCAATATAGGTCCTGGCTCTTAACTGTTTGTACAGGCCAGAGTCTTTATCAAGAGTCTTTTTTATCAGGTTGCGTTGTTCAATTTGCACCCTTGTTTGTTTGACATAAGCTTTAATCTCTTCCTCGTTTACATTTTCTTCCTTTTTTAGATTTTTTAAAGTATTTTTATGTGCTATTATTTCTGCATCTTTAAAAACCTGATTTCCTCTAATATGGTCACCGTGAGAATGGGTATTGATTAGATATTTAAAATCTGAACGTCCAAATTCCTTTTCTATTATAGCTTTGTACTTAGCAGTCAACGATGGAGAATTACCACTATCAATAATAACAATACCCTTCTCTGTATTTACCGCAGCAATCATATCCATATTCATTTCACCACATCCTACGATGAATATGCGGTCTGTTAGCCAATAGCTATTAATTAATTCAGAGTCATCAACCTGGCCCATCACCGGCATGGAAGCCATTATTATCACATTAATAATCAGGACGACATGGGTACGAACGCTATTCAGTCTCAACGCAACCTCTTCTTTCAAATACTCGTTTAGAATATCCTATTGATGATTTTCCAATTTAAAAATACGGGCAATTGTATAATAATTATCTGGCTTCTTATGAAGATATCTCTTGTAGATTTCAATGGCAGATTTGCGATCTCCCTTTTCTACAAATATTCTCCCTTGGCGGGATATAGCCATAGATGAATTTGGAAAGGCCTTCTCACACATTTTGAGAAGACTGACGGCTTCATCATATTGTCCATTTTCCTGGAATTCACCAACCAATGCCATCAGATCTCCAATCCAGATATAGAAAGACGTATTCTTCTTATCGATGAACTGATTTTCAAATAAATCCAGAGCCTTCGGCAAACCTGATTCTGATATCAAGATTCTCAGACTATCTACTGCACTTTTATTATGTTGAAAGTTGTTCTGCATCTTCATCAAATTATTATGGAAGCTGATTAGATGTTTTCCAGGCAATATACCCTCATGATAGGCCACAATATGTCTGACATTCCCATTAGTCTTAAGAATCTGGGTTAAAGATTGAATCCAACTGTCAAAATATTGTCCACTTGTTTTCGAGTTCACTGGATAATATTGATCATACTGACGAGCGAGATCACCCATAAAAACGACCTGCTCTTCAGGAATACTAACCATAATGGAATTGTTAGTATGAAAGCCGGGGCCAAAGTAGGCAAGTTCTATGCTCAAGTCGCCCATATCGAGGATCAGATTCTCAGTGAAAGTTAAAGTTGGCAGGGTTAACTCCAACGTACTTTCAAATTCCTCACACATTTTTTGAAAAGGATACATCCAATTATTAATATTTGTATATTGATCAGAATCTTTATCAAGCGTCTGCAATAGCTGACGCAACTGATCATTTCTCTCATTAACTTGCTGGATATAGGGTCCACCATTCTCATAATCATTAATCATCTGCGTTGCCATATTATGATGGGCGATGATCTCAGCTTCTCTGAAAACCTGATTGCCGTAAGTATGATCATCATGATGGTGAGTATTAATAACATATTTAAAGTCTGACCGTCCCAATTCCCGTTCGATAACAGCTCTATAGTCAGCAGTAACCGAATGAGACATACCTGTGTCGATAATGACTATCCCCTTGGCCGTCTGAATAGCCGCAATCATATCATCATGACCAGCACCATAACCCACAATAAAAATGCGATCTGTCAGCCAGTAACCATTGACAGCATCCAACTCATTCGTCCGGGCAGACAAAATGACAGAAAAACTCATAATAATCCATGCCAACAGCAGTGTTTTTATTTTCATATTCTCCTCAATTCTCAGTGAACTGCATTCATTATCATACAACCCCCAGGCATTGGGCCGTTTTGTACCGACAGAATGAATTCTCATACCTGAGTTCCCTCCGGTGTTCCCTCCATATCATGCATAGTAATCGACAGAATCTTCGATACTTTCCCCGCTCCAGTAGTATCTGCTTATGGAACCTGCGCGACAGGCATACTCCCATTCAGCTTCAGTAGGCAGACGATAGACTTCACCCAACTCTTTTGCATTCAACTTTTTAATGAACTGAAGTACATCATAATAAGAAACAGTTTCAACCGGTAATCCTTCACCTTCAAAATGGCTGGGATTATTGCCCATAACAGCCTGCCATTCAGACTGTTTGACTTCAAACTTTCCAATATAGAAGGGCTTTGACAGGGTCACTTTATGCTGCGGATGTTCATCCTTATTTTAATTGATTCGGTTTCAGTGTTTCAATAATTTTTGCATCCATCCAATAGATATGCTGATACCCATTCTTAAACCCATCGGTTGCTTTCCTCAGTTCTTGGAGGATCATCGGTTTATTACCCATTGTAGGAGTGATTTTATTACTGCTAAAAAAAAGATATTGACCGTCAAAAGTGACAAATGGACGCCGCTCCATATATTCACTATTCACTTGCTTGCCTAAATTTTGTGGCGACATCCAATTTCCGTCCAAATCACGAAAACTGATCACAAGATCATCTCCCCGGTCAAATAGGAGATAACTTTCATCCGGTGCTATATATGGATGATTGCCACCTCCTTGATTCACCGCTTCATCCAATCTTTCCGGGAATGTATACATCCCCCCCTGATATCTGCACATATAGGGAATAACAGAGTTCCAGGCCATCATGTGAGAAGGAGATGTTGAGTTCGGAACTAGATCCAGCCGACAACAGACCCGGTGCGAAGAGTTCGGGTTCATCGCCCGGAGGTTTTTGACCTAAATAAGGCCCTTCCAGTTTTGTGAAATTAACTTTTTCACAATTTTTAAGATTTAATTGGGATTCGTTGCCCTTATTACATGAACTGAATGCAATTCCAATAATCAGGATAACACTTAGTAATTTAAAACTCTTTTTCATAATTGGCACTTCTACTTTTGATGTTTGTTTTAACTTTATAATTACCTTGGAAAGGCATCTAATCAATGGTCTATTCATTTGTAATTATTTCCAACATCATTGTTGCATTTGTATTTTCCGGCAATATTTCGAGAGATTTTTTGTAAAACTTTATTGCATTTTCTTTGTCACCCTTAGTCCAAAAAGCTTCTCCCAGCCCATCATAAAAATAGTATATATCAGGATATTCAGAAATAGCGAATTGGAATAATTTTATAGTTTCTGCTATTTTATCTTTACTCAATAAAAATCCGGCAAACGTATAAAGTTCTGAAGGATTAAGATTGTCATCCCATGTTTTATCCTTTTTCAATTCATAATATGTCGTCTTAATTGCCTCAATTCCTCCATTATGATAGGCACGATAATAATCCGCTGTCGTACTTTTAAGTGTTGATTCTTCCCCTTTAATTCCATTAAAAACCCATTGAATCCAAGTATTTGTTGAAACATAACCACCTTCTGTACATTTCTCCCATTTACTTAAAATCTTTTCATTTTGCATGCTTTCTACATCTTTGCCTTTTCCCATTTCAATTCGGATAACTTCTGTTGTTTCTTCCAGCATTTTCTGCCACTCTCTCATTTCTGCCATGCTTAGATCACGCCCATGTCCGGAGATAAATTTTGTATCATTTGGTAATAAATCTATTGCCTTTTTAACAGCACTGGCATACTTTGAGCAATTACCACTGAGAATATCCCAAGAGGGAATATGCATACCATATGCATCATCGCCGAGATATGCATAGCCAGATTTTGTAAAATGCACCATTATATCATTATCGGTATGTCCACCAATAATAGAGATAATTCTTATTTCTTCACCATTGAAATATACAGACATGGAATCAGTAAAAGTAATTTCGGGGAGTGCATATTCGGGGTACTCTTCTAGAATATAATTATCACACCTCATTCTCTTTCTCAGATTCTTATGGCCGATAATTATAGGATCTTTACCAAAAATAAAATTCCCCCCAACATGATCAATATGTTCATGGGTTGAGATAATGTAAGTGGGCATATCATTTCCAAGTTTTTTCAATGCTGCTTTCAATTTTCTTGCAGTTGATTTAAAACCAGCATCTACAAGCAGCAAACCATCTTCACCAATGAATGCAACAAAGTTAACGGGATATCCTCCATCAGCTGTAATTTTATATAGTTTATCAGTTAGTTTAACTACTTCAACCGTATATTGATCTTGTCCAAAGCATAAAGAACAAAGACTAAGCATAATAAAGATTATTGTAAATTTTTTCATAATTATTTCCTTTTACTTCAAATGTTCTGGTTTTAATTCATCAATAAAGCTTGTACTTACCCAATAAATCTTGTCATAGCTAGTGATATTTCTAATTGACATTTCTTTTAGTTCAGCATAGGAATATTTTTTTCTATGTATATCAATATTAGGTTGTCTTGTTGTAATAAAAAAGAGATATTTTCCATCCGGGGACAGATATGGAAAAGCAGAACCGTCCACCCCAATAGTATTGATTTTTTCTCCCAGATTTATCGCCTCACTCCAAGAATCGTCAGTTTGACGATAACTGATATACAGATCTAAATCAGTAAAACCTCCGGGCCGATCTGAAGAAAATATAATAAACTCTTCAGAAGGCTCGACACAGAAACCGTAATCCAGATATTCTGAATTAATAGTTACTCCAAGTGCCTTTGGTTGTTGATACTTTCCATCAATAATTTTTGCTCGAACAAATCCAATTCCATACTCTACATTTGGTAAATTATTTGATTGAAAATAAAAATTTCCATTTTTTGTTTCCTGAAACAATATGAATTTCTTTCCCTTACTTGAAAACAAATTGTTAACACGTGGTTCTCCCCAACCATCTTCAGTTTTATCAACCACCCAATTTCTTACTTTTGGTATAGTATCGTTTTTATCAATAGGCCGATTTGAACTAAAATATATATGTTTTCCATCAGGAGAAATTGAATGAATATGTGAAGCGCGTCCAATGCAAAATGGAGCCAATTCCGGCTTGGTCCACACACCTTTTTTCTGTTTCATATGCATAATTACATCAATACGAGAAGAGGTTCCTTGATTTAGCACTCTTGTCCAAAAAACTTCCTTTCCATCAGGTGTAAATGCAGTAGCGGTATGTTCACGATAAATATCTGTAATAATACCCGGTGCAAATAACTCAGGTATATCTCCAGGCGGTTTTTGTCCCAGGTAGGGCCCAGTTAATTGAGAAAACTTTAGTTCCTTTAGAGCCTGGGTGTTTAGCTGAGATTCTTTAGCACAGGAAATTAACATTGATATAAGAATCAACAATACGCTTACAAACTTAATACTTTTTATCATAATCCCTCTTTTAGTCATTAAATCCTACATTATAAACTGCTTTTTGTAGAACATCATCCAATTGCCTGGCTTTCTGCAAATCTAATTTGTTACAAGCGTTCAATCCTATTGATTATGTTCTAATTAAAATATATTCAAATTTGCCCACCAAACTGAACTTTGATTTTGACTTGATACTATAGGCATATTGATTTACTCGCCGAATCATGATAGACCGAATTGACTCCTATCCCAAGATTCTGTAGTTCTTACCATTTTCCATTTTCATAATGGAAACTGACAAATAGCTCACCGTTACTGTCAAAAATAAGATAACTTTCATCGGGTGCAATATAGGGATGGGCAGCAAAAGGGGCATTAATGGCATTACTCAGTTTTTCAGGAAGTGAATAGCGGCCATTCTCATATCGACTCATAAAAACAACACCATTCTGCTTGTCCTGACATTGGACGAAATAGAGATTGCCATTGGCCGCAACAGTGAGAAAAATCCCTCCATACCCGGAATTATCAAAAGAATCAGTTCCAAATTCAACTTGTTCAGGTTCACTCCATGGATCATCCCTGCTATTTTAAATTTACCGGTTTTAAGTCTTCAATAATCTTGGCATCTACCCAGAAGATATGCTGCTTGCTATCGGCAGGAACATTGGTTAGTTGTTTTAAATCCTCCAAGTTCAGGCGTGTGGTTGGAAGATTCGGTTTTTCAATTCTATTGCTGGCAAAGAATAAATATTTACCATCAAACGACACAAACGGGCGTCTCTCATCGTGCAGAGTATTAATCTTCTCACCCATATTTTGAGGTCTCATCCAACTACCATCCCGGTCTTGAAAGCTGATATATAAATCTAATTCTCCTAAACAATCTTGAGCATAATCACTGTCAAATATCAAATAACTCTCGTCCGGGGCAATATAAGCATGGGCAGCTCCATGTTCATTAAGAACCACGCTCACCATTTCCGGCTTTGAATACTGTTCATCATTAAACCTGCTGACATAGATATAAGAATATTTATTATCCGGTGACATAACAAAATATAAATGCCCATTCTCATATTTAGACCTATAAACATCTGCATTAAAAACAATTATAAATCGATTTTTAAAATGATGACATCTTTGAGTGCGGCAGGATCCCTGATTTGGCCACCTGATAAATTAGCCATCTGACTATTGGCCAGCAGATAAATCTTGTCTTTTACAATCACAAAGGTTGTGGGTATATCAAAATGCGGGTTGTCCTGCTCCAGAATGACGGCATCTATAATGTCTGTCCCTTGAGTATTAAGGGCATAACGACTGATTTTCCTGTCCTGTATTGACCTTACTTGATTCTGAAGGCCTATTAAACTGTTCTTATAATATTTCAACCCATCCAGACCATATGAATTGAATGTGGTATCCGCTTCATTCATAAAAACCTTTTGAGCCAAATCAATAACACGAATCCCTTGAGTGGTTGAGGCAACATAGAGATATTTTTCATCAGGTGACAATGTAATCCCATTGGGGTAAGCAATTTCAGCCCCGTGTAGGAAAATGTCTACGGTATCGTTTTCATGATGAATGGTGTAAACAGTATGGTTGTCAGTGTCTGTAAAATAAACAGTACCCACAGCATCCAAGACCAAATCATTCCAGGTGTGTCCATCAATATCAATCTGATCATATCGTTTGATAAGTACGCCAGTATTCAATTCAAATTTTGCAACAGCAGACATTGTTTTTTCATTAATCCGGCCATTGGCACAGGCCCAGAGATGCCCACGAGAATCATCCACCCATAATCCAAGTACTGCAAGCCCTTTCAAAGCCGTGTTGTTAAAATCTTTGAATTGACCGGATTCTGCATCAATTTGTATGATTTTTGATTTGTGTATACTGCTCAGGTAAAATGACTGTGTTGTGGATGAATATGTAATTCCCTCGGGAATAAGATCACGTTCAGCTATTGAATAGGCCACTGAGATTGATTCCTTCTGATTACAGGCTGCCAGAATTGATAAACATAGGCAGAAAAAAACAACTGGATAATGTTTTAATTTTTTGTTCATTTCCAAACTCCATTTTCTATGAAATAATAGTGTGAATAATATATCCGGCATAAAACATCAAATACAATTTATGCCGCATGAAACCCTTCTCCCATCCTGAGGTTTTATACTGAAGCATTATAGCCCATAACCTCTGTCCATTCTTTCTGTGCAACCACAGGTAAGGAGCTGTTGCCTGAACTCAATATAGTTAAACCATTTTCAAAAAGGTTTTTTCCCATGGGGAAGAACAACAAATCAATAAGTCGAAGTAATACTGTATTTTCTGAGTCTTGCCTGGATATGAAATTAGCTGTAAATAGTTAATACGAGTTTTTCGTTTTAATATTATACCGAATAACTCGTAAAAATGTTTCATATTAAAAATCCGATAGTATTATAAAGTAAAGAGAAAATTTAATTTAAACCATCTGACTTGAATTTAAGTTTTTTTGATATTGAGCGGGAGTCATAGAAGTAGATTTTTTAAAGAAAGCATAAAAGGAGGTTTTTGAATTAAAGCCACTGTCATAAGCAATGGTCATCATTTTGTACATTTGTTTATTGGGATCAGATAGAATCTTTTGAGCTTCATCAATTCTAAACGAATTAACAAATTCAAAAAAACTCTTTCCACAAAAAGAATTAATCACTTGGGAAAGATTGTGTGGAGTGACATTTAATTTTTCTGCAAGTGAAGCCAATCTGAGCTCACTATCAAGGTATGGTTTTTCCCTTTCCATTAAGGCAATCAACTGCTGTGCCATCATTTCCGCGTCTTCCTGCATCAGTCCTGATTTCTGATATGACCGTCCGCCATTATAAAATGATTCAGTTTTATTATTGATATTCGAAGTTTCGCTGACAGTCTGTTGGCTCAGTTCAGAATTATCATCAAAAACACCTTTTTGCCTATAGCCATAAAATCCCAAACCAAAAACATAGGACGTTAAGATTAGCCATTTAAAATTATAAGTTTCTGGCATCGGTACTGATGTTATTCGATAAATCAAATAACTGGTATATAAAAATAATAGAAAAACAGAAAAACCATAGGTTAAAAAAGCCAGCCATTTAAAATCAACACTATGAGAGTAAGAATAATAATTTTTTATGGCTTTTTGATGACGGTGAATTCTAAACAGTGCAGCGATAATAAAAATAGGCATATTAAAGAACCAAACATTCCGGGCAAACCATTGAAACCCATTACACTCTTTCACATTAAATAAAACCACATCAATTTTTAAATAACCAGCAAAGGCTATTGTTGCAATCAGGGCCGGAATTAGATAGAATAGGTTTCGTTTTTCAAATTGTTCTCTTCCCGTTGTTTTGGTCTGTGTATACAATAATAGGCATGGTCCCAAAAGTGTCCAAAAATAAATATCTAAAACGGCCAATTGTGGAATACGGGGATACAATTGGGTAGCCTGGCAATATGTAAAAAACAATTCACTTCCCAGTAGAAAGATAAATAAGGCGAGCAGATAATCACTCAACACCTTACCTCTTTTTGTCAAAATCAAGACAACAAAAAAGAGCGCCTGTGCAGTACCTATAATATAAAACTTGTCCATGTTGCCCCTTGAATAAATCACATTACTTTTAAATAGTATTTACCATTTTTATGATTTGACCAGAACGACTCAACTCTATTCATTATAATCTTTAAAATATGTCAATTTTCAAAGTTTCAAAATATAGTTGTAGAAACATTCAAATCTCATGCAGTAGCCGCGCTCCTTTGATGATCAGACAATATGGAAAGCCAAACCTGATATTGAAGTAAACGACCACCTGCTGGTGTTGGTGGTCGTTTACTCAGGTAATTTCTTATAGTAAAAACAGCGAGAAAAGAACGCCAACAAGTCCAATCACCGCCAATGGAAATATAACTTTCGTCGGCATTCTGCCTTCATTCCCCATGGCCTTCCCAAACAATCCAAATACCAACGGGTGGACCAAAAACGGCATGGCGAAAATAAAAGGAATAAGACTGGCGGCCTGCTCGCCAAACATGCCCCCCTGTGTGGCAGCAAAAAGGCCAAAGTGTGAAAGCGCCGATGATGCCGCCATAGCAGAGTTCCCCATATTCATCCCACTCAACGCCAGGAGCACGAAACTACCGAATACGGCACAGAGCTGCCATCCGAATGAGAAGAGCATCAGCCCTTTGACTTCAGCGGCATCGTCATCTTTGGCCTTTTTCAGCAAAGAAAGAGACCTGATGGTCAATACCACACCGACAGCAGCCACCACCAATGCCGGAATCATGGTCAGTTGACCATGTTTGGCGCTATACGCGAGAATTGAAAAGACAAAAACATGTCCAAAGAACGGAATATTGATCATAATCGGGGCTCTTGCAGCGGCTTTTTGCCCCAAATCACCGGCAGTACAGGCACCTGTCAGCCCTGAGTGAGAGAGGGCTCCAGCCATTCCCGGAGCCAGGTTGCGCAAATGATTGGCCTTCCCCCACAGAATAAGGATGGCCAAACCGCCGAACATCCAGAAGACCTGCCCGAAGAATCCATAGCCCATCACCGCTTGCATCTCTGCAAGTTTGAAGGCTTCTACAATTCGAGACCCGCCAATTAAGAAGTTTGCCGCTAAAACCACAGGAATCCCGGCAAATAACAATGACCGAATCGTCGGACCAAATCGCCATTTGGATACCGCAAATCCCAAAGACGCCGAAACAAGCATGGCAAAGAAAATTTGAGGAAGCCCCATGATGGGCTTTATCCACTGGGCAATAGCAGATGAAACAATGAGTACCATGAGAATACAAACGGTTTCAATGACGCCTTTCTGAATATAGGCCGGTTTATTGATAATGGTTGCCCGGCTGTCAATAAAAAGAATCGAGCCAATCAAGCCTATGTATGTGAGCAATGGATATACATTGCCAAGGGGATCAGCAACAGAATGCCCCATAATTAGCGCATTGGCTCCGGCAATACCGGTGAGGATAAATACAGAACGAAGGATGAAGACGAATTGTGTTCTTTGGGTTCCCAGAATGACTTCGTCCTGCGATTCAACTACAAGCGACTCCATTTCCTGGTGCTGTTTAAAAATAATTTTTCGCAACTCCTGCCCGCCAACAAAGAAAGACACAATTAATACAATCACTGTGACTTTACTCAATAATATAAGGAGCGGAAATTCAGAAAGTCCCGGTGTCCCCACCTGACTTTGTACCATTAAAAAGCCCATGGCCAAACCAAAAATAACAATGATAAGAATGGGAGAGTATCGGGTTCCGGCAACAACTGTTCTCGCAATCAACACGATAGGAATCAATAACACCAGCATAAACCAGAATTGATTGAAGACCTGTAAATCCATAATGCACCTTTCGTTGTGTGGAGTTGTCGGGGCGGTCACAAACGTATCCGTGGCCTGTTCCGCCAGTCCTGAAAATCGCAACTCTATTCGATGTTAGTGTCTAGTCTCAGAGGATGCCAACAAGCTTAATTAATTAGACAGCTGAAGTCAAGAAGTTTAAGCATTGGTGAGCAGTTTCCTGCATGTTTAGTAGTCTCAATATCTGACAGGATCTCCCGGAAGAGATTTTGAGGATGTCTAATCAGCACTGCTTAACACCACTGATTCCGGCAGTTTGGCCGCGGCAAATATGCAGGGCACGGCATCCAGCTGCGCCCGGTAAGCACTGTGCCGGTCACCCATCATTCAACTGTCTCTGAGGGTTACCAAATGACAATTTGCATCCCAACCAAACATTCTCTATATTAAATCACTATGCGAATATTACTCATTGAAGATGACATCCAAATTGCCTCTTTCATTATGAAGGGTCTGAAGGAAGCAGGGTATTACACAACCCATGCCTGCAATGGCAGGGACGGTTTGGCACTTGTGTGTCAGGAGCCTTTCGATGCGGCGATTATTGATATCATGCTGCCACAGATGAATGGCATCGAGGTGATTCAACAAATGCGAGCCTCAGACATCAATACGCCGACCTTGATTTTAAGCGCCAAAAACAGTGTTAATGACCGTGTGAGAGGGCTTGAAGCAGGAAGTGACGATTACCTGGTCAAACCATTTGCCTTTACTGAATTGCTGGCCAGAACACAGGCCCTAATCCGCAGATCTCAGTCACTGCGTCAGCCTGACCATTTGACAATAGGTGATTTGGTCATTGACACGGTAAAACGCAAAGTCAGTCGAGAAGATGTTTTTATTGATCTGCAGCCCCGGGAATTGGCTCTTTTGGAGTATATGATGCGAAACAAAGGGCGAATTGTCTCTAAAACAATGATTATGGAAAATGTTTGGGATTATAATTTTGATCCCCAAACCAATGTGGTTGAAGCCCGTATGTGCAAACTGCGCGACAAAGTTGACAAACCGTTTGATAAAAAATACCTTCATACCATTCGTGGAGCCGGATACCGGTGCGATGATGAATCCTAATATCCTAAAGAAGGTCACATTCCGCCTCACCCTCTGGTATGTGATCATATTTTTTATCTTGATGTCTGTTGTTTACGGCATCGTCCATGTCACACTTAGAGCGGAGCTGAACAAGCAAACCGATGTCTTAATTGAGAAACAGCTTTTCTCTTTGACATGGATTGAGAATATTGTGGTGAAATCCGACAGATTGGATGTCTTCATTGAAAGGGCAAAACGAAACTTCCGATATTTCAAAAAAATGGAGAAGAACCATAATGTCAATTTTGCACTCCTGGATTCGACATTTACCCCCCTCATCTCAAGCGATACTCTATTTTTTAATTCCATTACTTCTGACCGTTTCCATATCAAAGATGCCATACTCACTGATACGTTAATGCTCAACACCCTGTTTGACAATCAGGAACAGGATTCACCTGTAAAAGGGGTCAAAGAAGATGACATCATAGTTCAAATCACAACCCTGAATGTGCCTCATCTGGACTTTGACATCAAGCTGGGCAGTCGGATAATTGACGGGCAATATTATGTATTGATGACCGTCTCCCAGAAGAAGGATGCACAAACCATCTCTTCATTTCGTCTTCGCTTCCTCTCTGTTTTTATGATCATGGTCCTCATCGGCGGCTTTCTTGGTTTCCTTGTATCAAAACGGGCCATGGCTGGTGTTGAAAGGGTGACGCAAACGGCCCTAAAAATCGGGAAAGGTGATTTATACTGTCGTGTGCCTATTGGCAAAGAGGGCGAGGAGATCGAAATTTTAGCTCAAACATTCAATGAGATGCTTGAGCGCATTCAAACACTCATCAAAGAAATGAAAGAAGTCACCAACAATATTGCCCACGACTTGCGTAGCCCCATCACCCGAATCAGGGGATTGGCTGAAACCTCTTTATCAAGCCAGACCACCCTTGACGACCATATCAACGTTCATGGTTTAACCATAGAAGAATGCGATAGGCTTGCCGGGTTGATCAACACCATGCTGGAAATAGCAGAAACCGATTCGGGTGTTGTCAATTATCAAAATGTGCAACTGAACCTGAATGACATTCTTGAGTCTGCCTTTGATTTATTTTTTCCCCTTGCCGAAGAGAAACAGATACAATATGCAAAACTGATCACCCAGGAAAACATCACAGTGTATGGGGACAAATCACGCATTCAAAGGGCATTGGCCAATATTCTGGACAATGCCATCAAGTATACTCTTACCGAGGGTTGTGTTTGGCTCAAAATGTCTGCAGACCAAGCTCATGTCAAGATCATTATTGAGGACACGGGCATCGGCATAGAAGACCGGGACCAACAGCGTATCTTTGATCGTTTTTTCCGTTGCGACCCCAGCCGAACCACCAATGGCAACGGGCTGGGTTTGAGCCTGGCACAATCTGTGATTCATGCTCACAAAGGCAAAATTCATGTGTCAAGCACGCCAGGCAAAGGCAGTCAATTCACCATTACCCTCCCCCTTTCCCGCATGTAAATCTCCCACCATCTACTCAAAATCATCCACCAGGAACACAATAATTACCAAACGATAACCCGACGGTCATGTTCCGGTAATGTCCATCTCCTATATTAATATGGAAAAGACACATCACAGTGACCCCATTGAAAAATAAAGGAGACGCCCATTGAAACGCTCATATTTCCTGATACTGATCGCACTTTCACAATTATTACAGTCCCAGACATCTCAAGAATTCCCTCTATTAAAAGGCAATTACCTGGGCCAGAAGCCACCTGAGCTGACAGCAGAAGTATTTGCCCCAGGCATAGCATCGGACACCACCTGGGCTGAACACTGCCAAATGGCTGTTTCTCCTGACGGCGCTGAAATATTCTGGTCTGCCTATGCTGGCAATTACCCCAAAAAAGCCGGTTTTGGCAATACGCAACAGCTGTTTTATTCAAAGCGGATTGACGGCATCTGGACCAAACCGGCCATTCCACAATTCACCAAGGCAAACCGATACGGCAACAATGGCGGCCCGGTTTTTTCTCTTGACGGTTCAAGGCTCTATTTCTATCAATGTGAGGCGGCCTCTGCCAGTAACAAAATTACATACTATGTGGAAAAAGTAAATGGCAAATGGGGCAACACTCCTATTCATGCCGGTGCCCCCTATAACAACCATGAACACAACTGGACCCCCATATTCACCAACAAAGGCTATGCGTATAAGTATAACCAGGAAAAACGGGTTGCCATCAAATTTCGTTATGAGAACCACTTATTCTCACAACCCGATACCCTGCGTATTCATAAAGATTTCAGATTAAGCCACAGCCTTTATGTTTCGCCTAATGAAGACTATATGATTTTCTCTGCATGGGGCCATGGGTCTGTGATTGGCGGCACAGATTTATTCATCTGTTTTAAAACCGGGGATGACACCTGGGGATATCCTTTAAACATGGGAGAAAGTGTCAACACCAAATTGGTTGAGCGGTTCCCCATGGTATCACCTGATGGTAAATACTTCTTTT
>JAGLOF010000150.1 GCA_023139105.1 bacterium | reverse complement strand
GTTAATAATCTTCAACATGCTGGAATTACTTGATCAGGATTAGTTTCTGCCTGAAAAGGCGATCTCCTGCCTTGAGGATCAGAAAGTACACTCCGCTTCCAACTTCACGGCCATTATTGTCTCTACCGCTCCATTGGAGTCTGTGTACTCCTCTTGGCGTGCTGCCGCTGGCAAGTGTTGCCACTCTGCGGCCGCGCATGTTGTAGATTGAGGCCTCTACTATGAGGTCTTCCGGAAGGTCGTATCTTATTTGTACGGTATTATTAAAGGGATTGGGATAGACTGGATAAAGGCGCAGCTCTGTGGGGCCTGAGAGCATGGCTTCTGCAAACTGTGCTGCTGGAGTTGATCTTTGTATGGTGCTTTCTGGCAGATGCTTTGAAATTAGTGCATTAGCTTTATCCAGTTCCTGGGTAAGCTTCTCTGAGCCTTTGGCATGGGCTACTGCTATTGTGAATGTTATTGATTGGCCGGGTTCCAGGTCATAGGGGCCGTCTGAGATCAGAAAACGCCAGTCTCCCAGGCCTTTGCCTGATTTCTCATAACCGGCCTGGCCTGCCAGGGCCATGTACTGGTCTATCTCTTTGAGCGGTTCTGCCTCTCGTCTCCATGATGTTATTATTGGTGTATTGCTGCCAAGGTATGAGATTCCTATTACATTATCTGTGGATTTCTGTGATTTACTGTCTGAAAATATGTATCCGTTTCCATTTGTCAGGATTGTAAGTTCATCATCTTCAGGGGTGAGGCGGCCTTGGGGATTGGGTGCGTCTATATCTACTTCCATGCCCAGGTAGAATGCGATAAGCGGGCTGGCTCCTTCTTTGAGTGTTGCTGTATATCGGTAGATGACATAGCCTTGCGTGTCAAAACCCATGGACTGACATTCTACTAAAAGTCCCAGGGGTGTGTGGCCCTTTTTCTTGAGTATGTCTGTAAATTGTGCTGACTCTCCTCCCTGCATTGCCGGAAGCATTGTTTTATCGAGTTTGTTCCATGTTCCTGAAACGGGCTCCCAGTCAGGGCTGTCTTTTCTACTTGTAAGATGGGCTGTAGAGACGGCGTATTTGCTTTTAGCGACCTTTGCTCCGGCCCAGAATGTTAGATCTGCATAGTATTGGGGGGCATCAACTGCTACATGAGGGCAAATGCCAATGTGCCATAAGGCTCTTGAGGGAAGGGTGAGGCTGCCAGCTTTGTGGACGTGTGTTGCGGTGTGTTCTGCGTTGTCGGTCTGCTGCATCCCAAATAACAGCATGGGTACTGCTGCCAGCAGCAAGACGGAGAGAGTAAAACGCTTCATAATGAAGTAGTCCTTAACTATGTGAAAGGATTGTAAAAGCGGATTATCCGCTTATTATTCATTATCTGCTATAAAATAATACTACGAAACTTTATGTGATAATGCAAGTGTTTTTTTGAAATGTTAATAGAAGCTCCTGTCCAGGCACCCCCGGGCCGGGAAAGATACCCCGGGGGCTGAAATACAGATCTCTGGTGTATCTTGTTAATCCTGTAATCCTGTCTAATTTTTGTTGTCTATCATTTCCTCACAGGATAAAACACAGACACTGTTAAGTATAGACCCCGGCCAAAAGATTACCGGGGAGACACCTTGTTTATTTACTCCAGGAATCCAGCTAGATCCGCTCTGATCCGTGCAATCCATGTCATCTGCGTTCCATTTGCTCTGGGAGCTTCTTCGCTCTTTTCCGTGGACTTCGTGTGCTTTGTGGGCCAATGCTCTTTTTTTTCGCTCTGTTTTATCCTGATAACCCTGTGATCCTGTCTAATTTGTGCGGTCACCCCCGGGCCAGGAAAGATACCCCGGGGATTTAACCTTATCCGTGAAATGTGTGTTGTAAATGGGTTACCGATCTTGGGTGAAGACTGTAAAAAATAAGTAGTAGCAAGAATGATCTGTGATATTGTATCGCTAATCTCTCATGGGGCACAGGCCATCCTGCGCAACTTCCCCGGCACACTCAATGTACCGGGGGATACATATATCGATATAGATTTAACAAAAATAAAAATTCCAATTAAAATGACACATTAATTAAATTAAAATTAACTTGACGATACAATGTACCATGCGGGCTCATTCTCAGATGTGTCACACAGGTTGGAGCATGAAGTAAAAAACCAAGGATTTCAGAACGGTGAGGCAAGGATTCCGGCTCTATTGCAGAATAGCTTGCATTATACCCAAGTACCATTCCTAAAGCTGGCAATACAAGTGACAATCTAACCAAATTATGCGATCCGGTAGTAACTGCTTTAAAAAAAACAATTATACATAATCCAACACTACCGATACCACATCCAATGCCCAACGCTACAGAACCTTTATATCCCGCTTTATTGGCAATTGCATCTATAGCCGTCAACATTCCTAATCCCGTTATCACTAATGGCAATATTGGGTCAACATCTATCATACTCGTGATTGTCATACCAACACCCTCAACAGCCAAGGCAGCTCCAAATTCATATACCATATACTTTAGATTTGGATGTTTTAGCTGGGACTCCTGAGCCAAATTATTCCTCACTCCGACACTTAAGAACAGTGTAATATATACAACTATACACCTTAGGGACGGAATAGATTTAAAGGCTGAATTATATCCATAATGGAGTTTATACATTACAATTCTCCGATTCAATAATTATAAAATCAAAAAACTTCATCCTGCGCAACTAACTATAATTTTCCCAATCTTCATGTTCATACACTTCCCAGCAAGCATGATGAAAAGGGCTCACAGGTGCATAATTCATAATAACATCAGAGTCCAATATCATTGATGGCGGTACACCCCATCGCCCGGGAAATTCATAATAATTAACCTTACAATATTAGCTTGATGATATACCAGAATATGCTGCCATGGTACTAAAAAAATACCACAACCCAAATACTATAAGTGCAAAAACCACATGAAGAATCTTTATCTTTGACTCTTCTTCTACTCTGATTTTTAGAATTTCTTTCCAATTGATAAAAACTGTACTTTCATTCTTTTTTCGTATGAACACCCCTTCCGCCCCAACAAAAACAACCTCACCTTCAAGAGTACTACTTTGATCTTTTAAAAATACTGCCACTTTAGCCCCTGGAGGCATTTCTTCTTTTAAGCTCATTAATTTGTCTTGTTCGAAACCGGAATTTAATTTAATCATTTTATTGTACGAACAATTAAAAATAGACAAGAAACAAAAAACAAGGGTAAGAATCCATTTTAACTTTTTCACGAAGCACCCTTTTTAGGACGTGACACGTGACATACAGTTTTAACTCTTTACTTCAGTACATCCCATATTATATTAGCTGATTCCTACAAATCAAATCTAAACAATGTTACATCATAGCACTTTATTATCCTAAGGTTATTTTTTATGGGCCACAGGCCCATTCTACGGACTCATGTGCTCGTCATAAGACACGTTCCAACATTATACCAACACCCTCTTTGAGGGTAGCTTGCTCCCCAGAAGCAGTTAATTTAAAAGGTGCGGCGAGCCGCACTCTATGTTGCTCAATAACAAAACAATATTTAGTGAGCCACAATATCATCAAAAGGACTTATTATTATTAGGACAAAAAAAATAGCACCTATTCCCCCTAATATCCAGGATCCAATTTTTAGGAGTTTTCGACAAAGACTAGGTTTATTAATATTAATATAAAATATATCATCCCATCCTAATTGTTTTGTTCTAAATTGGTCAATTTCAAGTATCAAACCATTTGCATGATGGCTTACAATTTTCCCCTTCAAGGTCACTTCATTCAAAAGATTTATTGACACTAATTGCTTATTATAGAACCACTCAACATTAAATTTTTTATGGGCCTTTTTATTAGCAGGGTACATACTCAAAACTTTATCAGTTCCGATGGAATCATTTTTTGAGTTCTGTACAATTTCTTGGAATTCAAGGGGTCTATTTTTACGCTGAATCATATAATATGCTGAACTGAAATCAAACGTTTTTATAATAATGTTGTCTTCTGTTTCTTCTAGAACATAACCTAAAATACTGCTTCTATTATTTAATTTTATTTCAGTTAATGTTTTCTCATGATTATAAACAGTGTACCTACTTGAATTCATTGAATTATACCCACATGAAGCTGACAGCAATAGAACAAATACCCCAAAAATCCATATTTTCATAATAAACCTTTCATGCATCCTCTGAGAATCAAGAAGACTCGGTAGATGCATTTAATGTTACTTATCAGTCACCATCAGGAGAATCAGCAACCCATGTAACTTGTCCATCGGATATTGGTGGATTTTCACCATGAGGTTCATTCCCCCATCTCTCACCGTTTGAGAGATCTCGAAAATAGTAATATTCATGGGCTTCCTCAAACATTGTTAATGAACCTGGTGATATAGTTGCGGCGGTTCCAAAGAAGTACGATGCTGACCAATAATAACCAAAACGCCCTTCATATGCAATCCACTGCTTACTATTGCCCCTAGGCGTGTGCCATAAGGCTCTTGAGGGAAGGGTGAGGCTGCCTGCGTTGTGGGTGTGTGTTGCGGTGTGTTCTGCGTTGTCGGTCTGCTGCATCCCAAATAACAGAACAGGGCACTGCTGCCAGCAGCAAGACGGGGAGAGTGACATGCTTCATAATGAAGTAGTCCTTAACTATGTGAAAGGATTGTAAAAGCGGATTATCCGCTTATTATTCATTATCTGCTATAAAATAATACTACGAAACTTTATGCCATAATGCAAGTGTTTTTTTGAAATGTTAATAGAAGCTCCTGTCCAGGCACCCCCGGGCCGGGAAAGATACCCCGGGGGCTGAAATACAGATCTCTGGTGTATCCTGATAACCCTGTGATCCTGTCTAATTTCTGTTGTCTATTATTTACCAACAGGATAAAACACAGACACTGTTAAGTATAGACCCCGGCCAAAAGATTACCGGGGAGACACTTTGTTTATTTCTCCGGGAATCCATTTAGATCCGCTCTGATCCGTGTTATCCGTGTCATCTGTGTTCCATTTGCTCTAGTTCTTCTTCGTTCATCTTCGCTCTTTTTCGTGTGCTTTGTGGGCCAATGCTCTTTTTTTTCGCTCTGTTTTATCCTGATAACCCTGTGATCCTGTCTAATTTCTGTTGTCTACTATTTACCAACAGGATAAAACAAAGACACTGTTAAGCATAGACCCCGGCCAAGAGATTACCGGGGAGACAGTTTTTTTATTTCAGTGGGAATCTATGTAGGTCTGTTCTGATCCGTGAAATCCGTGTCATCTGTGTGCCATTTGCTCTGGGAGTTTCTTCGCTCTTCTTTGTGGGCCAATGCTCTTTTTACAAAAAAACCAACCTACAAAATCATGAAACAAGTTCAGGAAGACAAAGATGAATTTCCTCCTATTTCAATCCGTGTCAATCTGCACTTTCCGCGTCACCCGTGTTCCATTTCTCCTGTTCTTGTTTTATTATAAAAATAGATTAAATACAATTTATACTATTGTCTGCACCAGCAAATACACACCAATAATCAGTAATAATCCATGCACATAATGATCAAATTTGCCTTCTGGCAGACGGTGATGCAGCTTGGTACCCAGAAAAACGCCCAACCCCAGCACAGGCAGAGCCAATGCAAACCAGGTAAATACTTCTTTGGTCCATAGTCCACCAAGGCCGTGACCGGCAACAATCAGTAGACCGGTTGAGAAAAAGTATGCCTGAAGAGTGGCACGGAATACTTTGGGTGGCCAATGCCTGAGTGCAGCATAGATTACAATGGCCGGGCCATTTGTATTATATGCTCCGCCCAGTATTCCGGCAATGCCGCCAAACAGCGGTGCCCACCGTTCATTTTTCAATCCGAATTTCTTTGGACGGTATAGTTGAAAAATTGGGAAACCGATTAGTACGGCTGCCAGAATTAATCGCATGACATTCTCTTGAACGCCCTTGAGCATGTAAAGTCCGATAGGTATTCCCACAAGTGTGGAGAGAATCAATCGCCAGGCACTGGAAAATTTCAAATGTTTACGGCTGTGGATCAAAATGGAGAGTGCATTGACAAGAGAGAGTAATGCTACCAATGGAGCAGCAGTTTGAAGGCCAAGAAGCATTGCCAGAAGAGGCATTGCTATGAGGGCATCTGCAAATCCAAATGTTCCACGAACGAAATGTGCAATGAAAATAACAGCCAGTACGAGAATAAATTGCAAAATTGTCATAAAAAATCTCCAAAAAAAACTAAAGTATTCCCTAAAGGGGACGATACTAGATGTGGAATGGACCGTTATTCCTGAGAAAGGAGTGACGCGATGGAAGTACACGGTGCAATTAGCGCCGGCGTCTTTACGGCCCTGGTGGACCAGCATTCCACGGAAAAGCAGGAGCCGGTCAAGCCGTCGGTCGAAATTCGTAGACCCAGTTTAGAAGGGACAGCCACTTATTCTCCTAATGAAGAAGGAGAAACCCTGGTTGCAACAATAACCGAACGTGGCACCATGTTTGACATGATGTTCTAACCGATCAACTGAAACTTACGATGTTCCATTATGGAACCAGGCCATCTTGATCGGGAATGACGTCCGTTCCTATAAATAAACATTACCACTGAAGGCACCTTAACACTTCTTCTGTGTATTCCGTGCGTTCTGTGGTTTACTGCTCTTTTAACTAGTCAGTCTTGAAAAAGTCTTTAA
>JAGLOF010000015.1 GCA_023139105.1 bacterium | reverse complement strand
AGTGAGGTATGGATACGGAAGGGCTTGGTAATTCTTCAGTTTTCATTATCGGCCCTATTTATTGTTGGTTTTCTCGTTATTCAACAACAAATCAATTTTACCCAATCCAAGAACCTGGGTTACAATCGGGAAAATGTGATTCAATTTCGGTGGCATAGTGACCTTAATAGAGGAATCGTTGCAGGATTAAAGGAAATACCTGGCGTCATGAATGCATCTTATATGTCTATGGATTTTATTAAAAGTGAGGACAATCAGTCAGGGTATTCCTGGCAGAAGCAAGACTCGGATAAAAACTACTTGTTCCACTCACCAAGGATCGGATATGATTTAATTGAAACCTTAAGAATTGAAATGAGAGCCGGGCGATCCTTTTCAAGGGATTACAGTACAGAAGCATCAAAGATCATTATAAATGAGGCCGCTGTCCAAATGATGGGATTATCAAACCCCATCGGGCAAACTATTGAATATGGTTCTGATGGTGATGTCCGGCAAATTATTGGTGTTGTCAAAGATTTTCACTATGGTTCTATCCATGAGAAGATTAAACCTCTCATTTTTCGATTTCGTCCCTATGGGGAAACCATGGTTGTAAGAATCATGGCAGGAACAGAAACCGCCACAATTAAGAAGCTCAAAACGTATTACAACCAATTCCACCTAGGGGATAGTTTTGACTTTTCATTCATGGATGAAGATTATCAGTCTTTATACGAATCCGAAATGCAGGTAGGGGCTCTTTCCAAGTATTTTTCCGGAATGGCAATCATCCTCTCCTGCCTGGGACTGTTTGGCCTGGCAGCCTTCACAGCTGATAAAAGGCGCAAAGAGATTGGGATTCGAAAGGTTTTGGGCTTAAGCGAGTTTGGTGTTATTTATTTATTGTCCAGCGATTTTACCAAAATGGTGTTGCTGGCCATTGCCATTGCTCTGCCCGTCAGTTATTTGATCATCAAAAATTGGTTGAACGGATTCGCTTACAAGATCAATTTAGAACCATGGTATTTCATAGGCACTGGACTTATCACATTATGCATCGCCTGGCTAACGGTAAGTGTGCAAGCAGTAAAAGCCGCTAATCTGAATCCGGTGGATATTTTGAAAGATGGGTAAATATGATAACGAGTTTATTCAATAAAAAGTGGAGACTAAATGAGGCCAAATAAAAATAAAACAATCTGCCTCGCCTTGCCAGATATATTTTAAAAAGGATGAATGGGTATTAGGACGCTCACTTCAGGGCATGAATTGGCATCTGATAATATGTCAGGCGTTAGCGCCTCTTATGCCCAACGTTATACTAAAATACAAATGAAAATGGAGCTAAAATGAAGCTTAGTAATTTTTCAATAATAAATATAATGATAAATGTTCTATTATGTCTTCTTTTTGGATTTTCACTAAATGCACAAACCAATTCAAAACCAAACCCTGCCTTTGAGGATAAAGTTCAAACCTGGTTAAATGAATTTGATGTACCTGCTGTTGGAATTGGCATCATAGAAAACGGGAAATTGCAATATTTAAAGGTGTTTGGAGAACTCAAAAGTGGTGTTCCAGCTCCTGATAACACTATCTTTAGTGTAGCGTCAATGACCAAACCTGTTGTTGCAATACTAACTCTAAAATTAGTTGAGGCAGCACAATGGGATCTAGACGAGCCTCTTTATCATTATTGGGTTGATCCGGATGTTGTCAGTGATCCCCTACATAAAAAACTGACTACGCGCCATATATTAAGCCACCAAACCGGATTTGTTAACTGGCGTAGAAATCATTCAACGGGAAAATTGACCTTTGATTATGAACCTGGAACAAAATATGGCTATTCAGGAGAGGGATTTGAGTATTTAAGACGTGCTTTGGAAGAAAAATTTAATAAATCATTAGTAGAATTATCGGATTCTATTCTATTTAAACCACTTGGGATGCGTAATACAAGGTATTACTGGGATGAAAATATGGATGAATCAAGGTTTGCATACTGGCATGATAATTATGGAAACATACATCGTCGCTCAACTCCTAGGGAAAATGGTATTAGAGAAGTAAATTCTGCCGGCAGTTTACTGACGACAGTTGAAGATTATTGTAAATTTGGTATCCATGTCATGAATGGTGCAGGACTTTCTGAAGGCTTGTTTAATGATATGGTAAGCTCTCAAGTAAAGTTGGGAGAACATCATTATCAGGGATTGTCCTGGTTTGTTGTAAAGGATTTACCTAATGAAGAGTATGCATTACAACATGCAGGTTCAAACCCAGGAGTTAAAACAATCGGTTTTTTCCTGCCAAAATCAAAACGCGGTGTAGTGGTGTTTACGAATGGTGATAATGGATTAGCCGTTTTTATGAATGTTGTTGGGGAATCGTTTGATATAGGGAAAATCCTTTTAGATAATATGTTTAAGAGTTCTAATTTACCTGATAAGGCAACTCTGACTAATGAAGTTTTAATTGGATATGTGGGAACTTATCTAGATCAATTTGGAAATAATATTATCATTACAAAAGAGGGAAGTGCCTTAAAAATAAAAGGGGGGAATTACTCGGGTTTTTGCCTTTTATATGCGGAAAAGGAAGATAAGTTTTTCATGGAATATTTTGAAATTAAATTTGAATTTGTTCGAGATGATTCAGGAAATGTAATTGAATTGATTCACATTCAAGATGGTAAAATTTCAAATACGGCGAAAAAAATAAAAGGTGATTAAAAACAAATCAATGAAAAAGACATTCTATTTTTTGATAGGATTTTTTGTGGTTCTTTTCATCTTGCTGATATTAAATCAGAGAAAATGCCCAGATTTATCTTTCAAATCAGTTCCTGGTTCCTGTACTATTTTCTCAGCATCAATCGGAGGAAAAGTTTTATTCGGAAATAATGAGGATTATAGAAATCCAAATACATATTGTTGGATAGAACCAGCTAATGAAGGGAATTATGGGTGTATTTTTTTAGGATTTGAGAACAATTCAATTCAGGGAGGAATGAATGAAAAAGGACTTTGTTTTGATGCCAATTCTTTGCCTGATGTAAAATTAAATCCCCATGCTGAACTTTTACCCCCCCCTTCTTCTGCCCCTCCCTATGAGAAACATTGGTTTTGGGCTCCTATCTTTATCTTAAAAAAAGCTGCGACAGTAGAAGAAGCTATGAATATTGCAGTTCAATATCGGAGAGAAAATTGGGATGGAAATTCAGGGTTCTTAAGCTATCAAGTAAACATAGCTGATGAAAAGGGAGATGCGGTTATAATTAGTGCTGATAAAACTGGAGAACTTGTATTCACAAGAAAGGGACAAGGTGAGAAGTACCTTGTTTCCACCAATTTCAATAAGACAAATCCTAAAAATGCTTGGTCTTATCCATGTTGGAGGTATAAGAAAGCAGTTGAAATGTTAAAGAAGATAAAGGACAAAAACGATCTATCGGTAGATTTTTTTAAATCGATTCTTGATTCTGTACATGTAGAAGGAAGAAACACCAATACCTTGTATTCTAATGTTTTTGATTTAAAAAATAGAATTATGTATTTATATTATTGGCATCAGTATGACGAAGTGATTGTAATGAATGTTAATGAAGAATTAGCAAAAGGGGGGAAAACCATTTGCATCAAAAAAATGTTCTCAAATGATACAGTGGATAGGGCTTCAAAGGAATATCAGAGATATAGAAGCAAAAACAACTGATTTGAAAAGACGTAAAGGATGTCATAGAAAAGCAATGTTGATAAGAAGCAGTATAACCAATACGGATTTCAATTTTTCACTTTCTCTATGCACTTCAAAATTGTACCTTTTCTATGCCGGTGAAAAAAGAGTGAGGGTAGAAGGTGTTCCGCCTGTATAGATTAATAAACATCATATCAAATCAAACACGGTCATACCCATACTTTCATGAAAGATTTACAACACGTCTCTGACCATATACTCTGCCAGCGCATTCAAGCCGGTGATTCCCCGGCCTTTGACGCCCTCTATCTTCGTTACTATGAGAAGCTCTACGGTTATTTCTGGGTGCGCCTGCGCTCGGTCGAGCTTTCTCGCGATTTTGTGCAGGATGTCTACATGCGACTGTGGACCAACCGTAAAAATCTCAACCCAGATAAGTCCATTCGTGCCTATCTCTACACTACAGCTAAATCCATCGTCATTAACCATTATGAGAAAAAGAGTGTCAGAGAACGGGCGCGAACTGAGTTGATGGTGGTACAAACCACCACAGAGATCTCCGATATCTTCGATCTTGAGGCCCACATTGCAAAGCTTATCCGTTCGCTGCCAGAAGATTGTCGCCACCTCTTTCTACTCAGTCGTATGGAAGGCCTTACTTATAGTGAAATCGCTCAACGGCTTAGCTTCTCCATCAAAAAAGTAGAACGCCTCATGAGCAAGTCCCTCAAAATTCTGCGCACCGAATACGAAAAACTCAACACATAGACATTCCTACACACTTCAACCTTAATCATTTTGTAGAATATCATTCTGTTTGAGGTAGTCACAAATCTGCAACTTCATCATACTTCATCTGAATATAGTCCCATCCAATTCTTTTTTTTTATTAAGGGTATGGTGCATCTTACCTGTATCAGTTAATAGACAATCATATCACATCAAATGGCACACCCATTTAGAATTTCGAGCGAATGGGAAAAAGGTACTAAAGAATAATATGAATCGACTGACAATTACAATAACCCAGATGGTGCTGTTGTTGGCCGGCTGCCAATCGGTCTTGGGCACCGGCAGGCCATGGCAGCACACCGTTGAGTTAGACACAACTCAAATCAGCGTCAATTTTGAAAACATTGACCTTGAGGAGGCACTGAAACAGATCATGAAGCAGGCCCAACGCCAAATTCTCTATAATCCAGATCAGGTCAAAGACCGACAGGTCAGTTGCAGTTTACAACGCAAGCCACTGCATGTGGTTCTTAATGAACTGTTGGCCAAATTCGATCTGGCCTACCAGGAGATGTCCGGCGGACAGATTGTGGTTGTAAAAAGAGAGCCAGTGATCTGGTCTATCAGTGGTTATGTTCTAGATGCTTCTACAGGTCAGCCGTTGCCCTTTGCCAATGTGCAGATTGACAGTACCACCCTGGGAACGGCTTCAGACCTCAACGGCTATTTTAAACTTAATAATCTGCCTGAAGAGACAGAGGCCTTGATGGTACGTTATATAGGCTATTCTCAATTGCGTATTGCTGTTTCTCCTGAAGCGGCGTGCAGTGTGCTTTCTATCAAACTCAAGCGTGAGATTCTAAAAGGTGAAGAAGTTCAGGTGATTGCATGGCGTGCCCTGCTGAGCACACACACCCAGGAACAGAGCACAGAGATGACTCTTTCTCCCGCCCGCATCAACAACATCTCCACACTGGGTGAGTTCAATGTCATTCAGGCCATCGCGTGGATACCAGGCGTCAGCGGAGTCAATGATGGTTTCTCAGGACTAAGTGTTCGCGGTGGCACAGACAATCAGAATCTCATCCTCTATGAAGGCATTCAGATCTATAAAACCGACCATCTCTTTGGCCTGGTCAGCGGTATCAATTCAGATGCAGTACATGGCATTCAATTCTACCGTGGTGGATTTCCTGCTCAGTATGGCGGCCGTACCTCCAGTATACTCTTGCTCAACGGTAACGGTTTTGAATCTCAACCCAATCAAGTGAGTGGCGGTATAAACGTGCTCAGCCTCAACGCCAGCGCCGATCTCAATCTGAGTGACAAGGTTTCTCTCTCATTTTCTGTTCGGCGATCCTATATAGATCAGGTGAACACTGGTGTTTATGACAAACTCTTCAATTATATTTCCCAGTTGGATGAAGATGTCACTACCCCCGGCGGCGGGCGGCTGATTGCCGGAGAAAAAGCCGATCTCTACTCATTTTATTATGATGTCAATGCCAAGCTCAGTATTCGGGCCACATCCAGCGACCGTGTGGCCTTTACTGTGGTGCGTGGCCACGACTTTCTCGATCAGAGTACAGAGATGCAGGAGGGAGACCGGCAGGGTCAGATGTATGTCACCCGCAGCTATACCGATGTGGCCCAGTGGGGAAACACAGGCAGTAGTGTAGGATGGCGGCATCAATTCAGTGAAAAATCTTCACTCTCACTCACTGCTGCTTTATCACGCTATACCAGCCAGAGTGAAGATGGATTCTCCCATCAACAGGGAGAGACTCTGCTGAAAGACATTGAAAACGTCATCGATGAGGCAAGCCTGAAAATCGACAACACTTTCGCCTGGAAAGAAAACCTTCAGTTTGCATGGGGAGCCCACGCCACTGAAAACAAACTCACCTATCACCATGTGGTAAACGACACCCTCCGCAGCTTCGATGATATTGATAGGGCAACGTCGTGGGTAGGTTACGGGCAGACGGTAATGAAACCGTGGACATCTTTAACACTGACCACTGGCCTACGTGCCACCTGGTATAGCCCAACCAAAGTTTTTTTTACAGAACCCAGGTTCTCTATGGCCCTGCAATTGGCCTCACAGGTTAAAATAACCGGAGCCTACAGCCACCACTATTAGTTTATCGATCGGGTGAGTAGCGGTAGCGTTTTAAATACTACACAACAATATTGGGCCCTCTCAGACAACACTGTGCAGCCGGGCTTTGCCCAACACTTCATTGCCGGAGCTCATTGGGAACCAGCCGGGTTGCTCTTTAGTGTTGAAGCCTATTATAAAAACCTGGATCAGGTGAAAGAGTACACACAGAACGATATAATAGGCGGCGGCATTCCCATTAGCCGAACCGTTCTTGCCGGCACAGGTGTTGCTCAGGGTGTGGAAATTATGGCTCTGAAAAAGCATGGCTGGCTCAGCGGGTGGTGCTCATTCACCAGAGGTCGTATTGAATATACCATTCCCGGTATAAACAAGGGAATCGCCTATTCGGCATCTCATAACCGGCAGAATGAGTTCAAAATTGTGGTATTGGCCGACCATAAAGATTGGAACGTGGGCCTCACATGGATTTATACCAGCGGTGCCAATTACACACCTATCTGGCGAAAACCTCAGGGCAATCCCAATAATCCCGTTGGTGACATTCGTAAAGACTATGTGATTGGCGAGAAGAACAGTGCCCAACTGCCCGACTACCACCGTTTGGACTTCAATGCCTCCCGTCATTTTCGCCTTGGTCCGCTTCAAATGGATTTCGGCATCTCTATATATAATGCCTATAACCATGAGAATGTCATTCGTCGGACGGTTTTTCAAGATAGAGACGAACTCAAGCTGAAAGACACCAAGATGCTGGGAATAATTCCCGGCATCTATCTCAAAATCAATTATGGACAAACACCATGAATGCGTTAAACGTTGATGAACTGATTGTCGGAAAGCTGTCTGGCAGCCTATGCACAGAAAATGAGGATCAGTTGACTGCTTGGCTTGAAGCTTCGCCTGAAAACCAGGCATTGTTTGACCGCACAGCAGCGGCCTGGCAGTTCGCAGCGCCACAGCCCATGCCCACACTGCCAAATGCCCGTGAGGAGCTTGTCCGTTTAAGATCAAATCTCAATACTCCTCCTCAAAGAGCACATATTCTGTCTATGAAATTTCCCATTAACCGTACAGCACGGTGGATAACAGCGGCCGCGGCCATACTCCTTATCGCCTTTGGATCTCACCGACTATTTTTTGCAGACATCGTGGTAAAAACCGCATATGGAGAGTCTCGCCAGGTAGTGCTGCCCGACGGTTCTACAGTGCGGCTGAATGCCGGAAGCCGTCTCTCATGGCCACGCCGATTCGATGATAAAGCCCGTCCCGTTCAGCTAGCTGGTGAGGCTTTCTTCTCTGTAAAGAAGGGTGAAACCCCCTTTGTGGTGACCACCGACAACTCCAGTATTCGGGTACTGGGCACAGAGTTCAATGTACGCGCACGGAGGCATCGAACCACTTTGGTGGTCCGCAAGGGCATCGTGGCCTTTGCCTCCCGACAAAAAAGGCAAAAAGAGATTGTGCTCAAAGCCAATCAAATGTCAGTCTGTAATACCCAAGAAACCCCGGCGCCAGTGACCACAGTAGATATGGAGAGCGCTTTGGGATGGATGCTGGGTCTGCTCACCTTTCAAGATGCCACGCTCAATGATGTGACCGACGAAGTAGAGCGAATATATAATGTTGAGATCGATGTGGCCATATCAGATTTTAATGGGCGTGTCTCTGGGTCTTTTAAAGAAAAAAGTGCAGAGCAGGTTTTGAAAGCCGTCTGTGTGGTGCATGGACTCAAAGTAACCAATCAAGGAGGCGTTTATATCATTGAACGTTAACGGACGTCGTCTACACATAATAAAGCCAAACTAAAAAAATCAAATCAAATCAAATCAAATGGGTATAGACATGAATCAGATCAACGCAAACATCGCATCACATCAAATCATCAGTGACGACCTGGCATTTTCAGCCTTTCTGAGAATGAACGGCTACACCCTTGTCGGGTGTGAACAGCATCGAAACAAATCGAAGTTCACTTTTGACATTGGAGAACAGGATGCCAGAGAGCTCAGAATGTCCTTTATTAACAGCGAATTTTTGAGTTATTACAATGAACTTAGAAATTTGAAGAAACTATTATAACAGGAGCAAATTATGATGCGTTTAAGTGATGAGAAAACTATGAAATTGGTGATGAGCGTTGTGGCAGCCATGATGTTGATGATGGTGATTATTGGATGTGAACAGAGTGACCCTCTGAGCAATATGGACACAAAAGGAGATGCCCAGCTTATTGCGGCCATTCAGGATGCAATTAACAAAGAGGTTATTTCTATAACCGAACTTCCTTTGGAATCTCAAGGTGTTTTAAATGGCGATTACATGGACCACTATATTGATGATGCCTTGGTGGCTCCCACACTGGGTTATGAGGTTGGCATGCGCCAGGAGCGTGGCCACGAGGTTGGCGAACGCACAGCGGCCTACTTCAGTACCGACGGCCGCCAGCTCAACAATGGTGCCGGTGGTCCGGAAGGACGTGGTGGCCGCAAGCCCAGAGGCGGCAAAAACAAACAGCATGTTCAGTTTGTCTATCCCGTGGTCTTCATCATGCCCGATGGCAGCACCATTACCGGAAATGATGAAAAAGAGGTAGGTGCAGCCATCAGAGATTGGTACGATGCCAACCCCGAAGTCACCGATCGACCCCAGCTTCAATTCCCAGTCGATGTAATTCTGGAAGATGGAAGCTTATTAACCATTAGCACCGAAGAGGAAATGAAAGAGCTGAAATCACAATATCGTGAAGACCATCAGGGGCCCAAACCGCCATTCCATTTTGTCTATCCCATAAGCTATGTGATGCCCGATGGCAGTTTGATTACCCTCAATTCACAAGAAGGCTTTGAGAATGTGCGTCAATGGCATACCGATAATCCCGAGGTAGAAGAAAAAGGCCAGCTGCAGTTTCCTGTCAGCATTATTCTGCGAGACAGTTCCACAGTGACTGTGAACAATCAAGAAGAGTTTGACGAGCTAAAGAAGAGCCAGGGCGGTCAACACGGCAATGCCCATGAACCTCCATTCACCTTTGTCTATCCCATTACCATGACCATGCCTGATGGTACCGTGTTTATCATTGAGAGTCGCGATGGCATGGATGTGGTACGCCAATGGCATACAGACAATCCTGAAATTGAAGGCAAAGGGATCATCACTTTTCCTGTAACCGTGATTCTGGCCGATGGAACTGAACTGGTCATTAATAACGATGAAGAGATGGAAACACTGAGATCTCAATATGGCGGGCATGGCGGCAGAGGCCATGGTGGCAACTAGCCGTTTACTTCACATCAATACAAAACAGTTTGACCGAGGGTGCACTCAATGTGCACCCTTTTTCTAATCGTAGTAACCGTAGGCTGCTGTTGAACACAGTGAAACGCACAATGCCTCTGTTTTAAGCCGGGTAGGCCAGCTTTTAAGCTGGCATTTCAAACTGGATGCCGGCCTGGAGGCAAGCCTACATGACTACATTGCTCACCCAACAATACTCCTATACGTCACCACTCCCCTTGGGGAGGCTAGTTCGGTGGTTGTATGAAAAACTATATTTTTAGCTAGAAAAAGTTTGACATTCTTTTCAAAATATATTATAATCAGATTCACGCCGTATTATTACAAAATATATTATCTTTTGCAATATGAATTTGGGTGCCATGCCCTGTGTCTGAATTGTGTTAAAAAACATCAACCTACATGTCACAAAGATTTAATTACTTTAGTAAGGGTTTTGGCTGATAGGGGATATAGCCATCCATATGAACTGGATGGCACTGGTTATGATTTATTAAGAGAAAATTCAACATGGATAAGCCATTTCACTGTTATTACCAGAGGAGACAGTTATTTTAAATCCTGGCAGCTGTAGGGCGTTCTCCAGCGAGGCTACCCGGAAGTTCTCAAAGCCCATACCAATTTTGTGGCCGTAGTTGGGGGGGTAAAAATTTTAGAAAGGGCGTCAAAGACGTTGGCAATGAACATGCCTGCCAGTGTCACAAGGTGCTCAAGAACTTTCACCAGCTATTTTTTCCCTACTACAATACCTTCAACATTTACACTGATAGAGTCAGCACCAAGAGTGCTGGTATTTCTGGCTTCTGCTTCTATTTTAATTTTAGTTGAACCTGCTGTATTTAGTTCAATATTAGTAAACTGATAATCAACAGAACTATGCCCATCAAGGCTGAAGCGTAGGGTGTCATTCAGGAATAATCTGAGAACTCTTATGCCATTATCATGCCGGGCACTAACAGAAATATGGATTTGCTGGTATTGAGTAAAGTATGATCCTTCCTCAGGGGAAGTCAGCGATACCGAAGGATTAATATAGGAACGTACTGTTACTTCACTGTCGATCTTATCTGTGCCCGAATCATTGATGACTTTAACTTTAATCTTATACTGGCCTCCGGTTACCGGAGCCCTCCAGACTACAGAGGCACCGTCTGTGGGTGGAATAAGCTGTCCCCCTGTACACTCCCATTCAAACTGCATTGGTTCATCGCCATCTTTGATAATTACAGCTGCATGCAGAGTGTCACCCGGATCGATTTCATATTTTGACAGACTAAGATTCTTAATCTCAGGTTCAACCCCGTTTATAAGTTTATCCAAAGAGGAACAACTTAATGCAGTCCCCAGGGCAATAGTGGTAATGAGTAGTTTTTTATAATTGATATTCATCTTGATATTCTTTGTTATTTATCGTGATTATAACCTTTAGAGTTCCATTGTGCAGCACTGGAATACTTCCCATTCATCTACATCGGTTATATATATGATCAAGCGATTAGCAGGGATTCCGTTCAGATTTAAATTTGGGAGTATCAAAGTTTGTTGCTCTCCGGCACTAAGTCTATTAATAACAGTACTTCTGGATATGTCTCTGACTACGTTATGAGTAGCCTGTCCTGAATAGGTCTGAATTAATAGAACTTTAATTACCAGGCTGGGAGAGGAATTGCTGCCAAGTCTGGCCAGTGTTACTGTAGGAGTGATAGTTTCATTTGTGACTGTAGTTTCAACTTCAATAGTATATTTTGATATTTTTTGTAGTTCAGGTACAAGAGCCTCTTCAAGTCGCAGTAGGGCAGATTCAGATGATGAAGCTCCCTGTACACGCTGAGAAGCACCATTAATGAAGACATCTGGCAAACCTTTGAAGTTGGATCCAAGTGCTTCCAGATATCGCATGTATTGGAGTTCGCTTTCATTTATGTGGAGTGGATCTACCTCATCCCTTGTGTTACGATGGTATGCTACAATTTCAATTTTTTCCGGATGGCGCCTTTCCAGGGAATCGAGAGCAGTGAGCATTAATTCATTGTATTCAAATGGATTCTCTGTGTTTACAAAGGCCTCAATTAATACTTTTTGTTCTCTCTGGCTGTCAGGGTTTTTAGGGTCCAGTATATTATCTCTGGTTATTTTTGCGCAACTGATAAATAATAATAATCCAAGAGTCCAGGTAGATAGTTTAAAAATGAATCGATAAGCCAAGCATAACCTCCTCTCGGCTCAGTCCAAATTGGGGCTGAACAGGTGGATTTGAGGCTGTTATTGCCTCAAGAGAGATGTTTTTAAGCAGGCAGAACAGTGTGCTAACTGCGCCAATGCCGGTTACAAGCATCATTGTATTGCGCAGGGTGTATGACCTGTTGGCTCTGTCAAAGGCCGGATCAAAATCAGCCAGTGTCGTCATAGAACGGTACTCACGTTGTTTATTCTGATAGTCTGAATGTAGAATCATAGTTGTTACAAGTGCAAGAGCAGTACCAGCGGCAAAATGTTTGGTTGGATACTTTTGCAGTTCGATTTTTTTACAGTATGGTGATATGCCGGTGAGTTGATATGCAATATTGGCTGCCAGCATCTGCGTCATTTTATCCAGGTAATCCCGGGTAGGTGATTGAGATTTTTCTGCAATCATGCGGCCAGTTGCAGTATGGATTATGTGTACATCAATTCTGACGCCGCTATGGTTCCGGTGAATGGAACCTGTTATTAGATACTGGGCGGAGAGCAGCCGGCCAATCAGCATGGCCATGCTGGAATCAATGCGTCCGGTCATTGATAGGGCATGTTCATCAAGAACGGTTTTGAGATCCTGACGTGCAACAATTACAATGCCCTGCTTGCCGGACAGATGGTCATGGAGGTAACTAGGTATCTGCCGCTCCCAGTCGTCCAGAAAAAAGCGGTCACTCTCGTTTTGGAAATTGCCAATAGCCACAGTAACCTGAGCTGCGGCAGTCAATGGGAGAAAAAGAAGCATGATCCATATTAATTGTCTGTGCAACATATTGAATAGATACCTTGTTTTTATAAAAACTCAAAATACTTTTATATTTATATTTCAAACAGCATGCCAATGTGCAAAAAAATAGTCCTGCCGGTCAAGTACTTTAAATACTTTTAAGAGAAAAAGATATAAGGATTGGCAACGAACAAAACTAACAAAACGAACAAGAGAGAAAAAGATATAGAGATTTGTAAAAAAAGATGTAAAAAAAGAATAGCGTATGATATTTTTGTATTAATGCCAAGTAAAGTATCTTTGTTTTGTAATTATGTTTTTTGTTGTTCGTCTTGTTAGTTTTGTTCGTTGCTAAATTTTTGTTCTTGCAACATTGAACTGAAATACCAGCCCTCCATTCACTGGGGTGGAGATATAGTATTTGACGTATGATATTGGGAACTGGCAGCTAACAAAAGAGAAAAAAATATAGAGATTTGTAAGAAATAATACATATAAAATTAATGCCAAATGATATATTTGTATTGTTGATCCGGCAATAAAAGAGATGACACTGTAGCACCATGAAATCTCAACATTAATGCAAGGCCTTTTATCGCCGGAGTAATAATTCAAATGTGCACAGGACATTCGGTCTCGGTCTCGGTTTCGCAATCGTTTGTTGTTCTGCAGTTTATAAGCGAAAGAGCCGATAGCGATACCGACACCGATATCGATGGCAAGGTGATACATTCCAAAGGGTATTTTATCGCCGGAGTAATAATTATAGTATAGGTGCTGATACAAAAAAACGCAGCCTCGTAATTGAGGCTGCGTTTAAAGAAATATAATTTTAAAAATTACCAGATAACGGGACGATTTTCCGGTGCTATGTAGAGCTTATCTTCCGGAGAGATGTCAAATGCCTCATAGAATTCCGGTACATTGAAAGGTGCTCCGTTAACGCGGAATTCTCCCCATGGATGTACGTCTTCCCGGCATTTTCTAATAAGTGCTTTATCTCTTATTTTTCCACGCCATATTGCGCCATAGGAGAGGAAGAAGCGCTGCAGATCAGTAAAACCCTCATTATCGGCAACTAATTTGTCACCTTTGGCCATATTGTATGCTGTAAGAGATACTGTGAGGCCGCCAAAGTCGGCAATATTTTCACCGAGTGTCAATTCACCGCTTATGTGCACATCGTCGATTGCGACAAAACGATCATACTGATCTACCAGTAATTTTGTTCGTTTAGTAAATTCCTCAACATCATTTTCCGTCCACCAGTTGCGCATGTTACCATTTAAATCAAAGTTTCTTCCCTGATCATCGAAGCCGTGTGTCATTTCATGGCCGATTACTACGCCAATTGCTCCGTAATTTACGGCATCATCTGCATCGGGATTAAAGTATGGAGGTTGCAGAATTCCTGCCGGGAAAGTAATATCATTCAACACAGGATTGTAACCGGCATTGACTGTCTGGGGAGACATGCCCCACTCATCGGGATCTGATGGCTTGCCCAGTTTAGCCAAATCACGATTGTGATTAAAAATAAATGCCTGCCAGATATTGTTTACATAGTTATCGTTGCTGATTTCCAACGTACTGTAGTCTTTCCACTTGTCAGGATAACCGATTTTAACCTTCATAGTAGCCAGTTTTGCCAATGCAGCCTTGCGTGTATCCTCGGTCATCCATGTAACATTTTCTATGCGCTGATGCAGGCCCTTACGCAGATTAGCTACAAGTTCCAACATGCGTGTCTTTGATTCGGGGGGGAAATGTTTACGCACGTAGAGTTGGCCCAGAGGCTCACCCAACATGCCTGAGACAGTCTGTGTAATGCGTTTCCATCTGGCCTGCATGGCTTGTGATCCGGATAGATAAGCGGAGTAGAAGTCATAATCGGTCTTGACAAATTCATTGCTGAGCATTGAAGCACTGTTGTTTACAAGGTTCCATCTCATGTAGGTTTGGAGATCACAGAGGCATGTTTTTTTGATTACCTTATCGAGAGCCTTATAGAATTTGGGTGCCATTACAATGACTTTTTCTTCTTCCATACCACCAATATTTTTAAAGTAAGCGGTCCAGTTAATTGCTTTCACAGTCTTCTGAAGCTTTTTTAATGAGTATGGATTGTAAAGACCGCGGATATCTCTCATCTCTAAATTAGTCTTGGATTCTTTGGCCAGTTTCGTTTCAATCTCCATGACAACCTTGGCGTTGGCATGGGCGGTCTCTGCATCATCGCCTAAAAGTTCAAACATATGAGCCATATGTTTTACATACGTTTGTTGGATTTCAATTGTATGCTTATCTTTTTTTGTATAGTTCTCAACGTCAGGAAGGCCTAAGCCTGATTGTGCCAGGTAAAAAGCATACTGTGAGCTGTTTGCAAGATCCTGCATTACACCGCCACCAAAAAACGGGGACATGCCTCTCATGTGCATATCGGCTACAAGATCCATCATAGCATCTTTGTCTTTCAGTGCTTCGATAGCATCGAGATCAGCTTTTATTGGTTTTGCGCCTAAAGCATCAATATGATCAACATTCATACCAGTATTGTAGAAATCCCGGATTTTCTGGTCAATTGTGCCGTCTTCTGCATTTGATTTTGAAATTTCCGTGAGTAATGCATTTATATCAACATTTTGGCGTTCACGTAGTATGTTGAAGACATTGTAAGATGTCTTGTCATCGGGTATGGTGAGGTCCTTCAGATATGTACCATTGACAAAACGGAAAAAATCGTTACCTGGTTTGATTGATGTGTCCATGTTTGCCAGTTGAAGTGCCGGTTCCGGTTTGGCCCCGCAACCGGCCAGCAGGGCCATGATAATCAATATCGCGGCCAGCGGTAAAAATCTTTTAAAATACATCTTTTCCTCCTTGGGTTCTGTTGTGCTCACTTTGAAACTATTATGATAGACCATAGTCTATTGAAGCATTTTTGCCGCAATCTCTTTTAATAATTTTGCCGCAGTCATTGCTGTAACTTCATTGAGATCGCGTTGTGGATTGTACTCAACAATATCTGCGCCAATAATTGACGGAGCCTCTACACGATTAATCATAGAGATTGCTTCGCGAGTAGTTAAACCGCCCGGTTCATGGTGGCTGACTCCCGGCGCATATGCCGGGTCCAGAGCATCCATATCGAATGTAATATATAACGGAGTGTCAAATTTGAGAGTGAAGGGGCCATTCCAATCTCTCATTTCATGCACTTCTACGTTAAAACGTTCAGCTTGTTCCCGTTGGTGTCCATTCATGCCTCTGATGCCTACCTGAACCAGCCTCCCGGTAAGTTGCTGTTCCATTATACGGGCAAACGGGCTTGCATGGGAGTGAGCATTGGCGTCCAGATCGTTGTAAAGATCCGGATGAGCGTCAAAATGTAGAATTGACAATGCTGGATATTTTTCAGAAAAGCCGCGAATAATCGGATATGTTATCGAATGGTCGCCGCCCAGGCAGATTAGTGGATGCTTGTCGTTCAGTTCCAGACTGATACGGTTGCTAATCATCTGCCAGTGGTCTTGCTCTTTATCAAATTCCAGATTACCCAGATCATTGATACACTTTGTAGTGCCAAGATCAATTCCCGTTTCGCTCCACATGTTTGAAGAGTCTATGTGCAGAGCTTTGCGTATCTTGTCGGGTGCCTCTGCCGGACCTCTCATGTATGATGAGTTACCGTCAAAGGGGATGCCAAGCAATTTTAATCGTGTATCATTCATATTTATTTTACACCCATCTCCTCAAGAAGACCTGTGGCTCCTCCAAATTTCTCAACAATCCAGAGTACATAACGGATATCTACACCGATTGAGCGCGAATAAGACTCGCTCCATGCATAATCATTTATTGTTGCCTCAAATGCACGGTCAAAGTTTACACCAACCAGTTCGCCTTTGGCGTTGAATATGGGGCTACCTGAGTTTCCGCCTGTTGTGTCCATGTTGTAGAGCATGGCTGTTGGAACGGAGCCGAGAAAGGGTTCTGCAAACTGTCCATAGTCTTTATTTTTTATAAGATCCAGTATTTTTTGAGGTGGATCAAATGGTTCCTTGCCTGTTGTTTTCTGCAATACACCCTCGACCGTTGTCAGTGGTGACATATAAACTGCATCTTTGGGAGAATAACCACGAATACGACCATATGTGAAACGCAGTGTGCCATTGGCATCGGGCAGGAATGTGTCTCCCTTATACTCACGTTTGGCATCCAATAGCAGGGCAAAGAGTTTGTCAAGGCGGCCTTTGACTTCATCACGTATCTCTTTTTGCGCCTTGAATGTACCGTATAGTGCCTTGGCCATATTTATGAAAGGGCCATTATAGTCTTTTAAATTTTGAACAGGATCGTCCAGTAGTTGAGTTGTAAAATTTTTATCGGCAAGTTTTGATTGTGCATACATCTTTTCAATTTTGTTATCCATAGATCCGGGATTCGGATTGTGTGGATTGAAACGTTGATCAGCAGGAAGGCTCTCGGATTTGGTCAACATATCTTTGAACAGGATTTTGTCAGTTTTTTCGTAGTAATTATCGAGTCCCATGATGAGACGCTGGCGTGTACGCCGCCAATTACGGTCCATATATGCTGATTTTCGATCGATATCTTTTTTGGACAGTTCGATCGATGCCTCGTAAATTGTGCTGGCAATATTGAGCATTGTAGAACTTCTGCGGAAATAACCCAGAATCAGACTACGTTCTGCCGTGTTGTTTTGTTCTGCATAGATTTCACCAATTTCTTTAAGCAGGTTTCCATATTTTTCCTTCCGCTCGGAGTCTGCATCGATGAATTTCTGCAAATCGGCTTCTTCTGAGCGTCTCTGGTCAGCCAGTTTGAGGCGACCCAAACCCAGTATTTTACCGCGATAGTTCTTCTCTGTATTGGCCAGGCCTTTCATTCGTGACAGATGTTTAAGAGCTATATTACGATCATCTTTGCCAATTTCTTCCATGACCTTGATCTGCCATTGATAGTAGTCTACAATCCATGGCATACGTATCTTTTCCTGAGAGTCGATATAATGCGATGTCTGATTGCGGTATGTACGTCCGGGATATCCCAGAATAAAGACAAAATCTTCTTCGGAAACACCTTTGGGCTGTACTTTTAATACGCGTTTGGGTGTGTATGGTATATTATCTTCCGAATACGCAGCAGATTTACCATCAGGGCCTACATAGGCGCGCATGAAGGAGAAATCGCCTGTATGACGGGGCCACATCCAGTTGTCAACATCACCTCCAAAGTTGCCGATAGAGCGGGGGGGAGCATAGACCAATCTGATATCCCGAAGGTTAGTATATATAAATAGGACATAGGTCTTTCCGGGAAACATCTCTGATACAGCAGCGCGTTTTCCAGGATATAGCTTCTCCGCTTTTGCAACAATGGCCTTCATTTTCTTGTCAATTGCCTGTGTACGCTGCGCATTTGTCATGGATTTTTTAACTACGCTGAGTACATCTCCTGAGACATCTTTATATGATTCGGTTATTCTTACAACATAACCTTTTGCAGGAATTTCCTCACTTTTATTGTGGGTGATAAAACCCTCCTGCAAATAATCATGGCTGGCGGTTGAGGCATTATTTATTGCTCTGTATGCGCAGTGGTGATTGGTGATAATCAGCCCGTCTGATGAGACAAAAGAGCCGGTACAGCCTGAAATATTTACAATGCCGTCAATAAGGCTTATTCCGTCCGGATTGTAAAGGTCTTGGACGTGCATCTCCAGGCCGGCGGCCTTAAGGTCCAGTTTGTGGATTTCGCTGATGGGGTACATGCCTTCATCTGCAATAGCTGCTGAGAAAAGCATGGTACAAGAGATGAGAATACTCAATATTTTTTTCATGTGTGCTCTCCGAGGATTTTGGATGTGATGATGTGAATGGAACAATGTACAGATATTACATAAATTCAGTCACTATTTCAAGATATTTTGAGTAAAGATGTAAAAAAACAGCAATGAACAAGACAAACAAAAATTGGTTCCATATAAAAAGATTTCTCGCACAGAGCTCACGGAGTACACAAAGAAGAACAAAGTAAGGAGCCAATGCTACTGCATAAACATATCAACATATTAATATTATTTATGCTCTTTTGTTTTTTCCTTTGTGAACTTGGTGTACTTCGTGCGAGTGCTCTTTGCTTACACCTCTCCTGTTTTCGACACAGGGACACCCAAATTTTTATAAAATGAAAGAAGAGCAGGAACATTTGCCTACGAAAAAGAGCGGAAAAAATAAAAAAAAGAGCACTCGCACAGAGATCACAAAGACCACGAAGCCGC
>JAGLOF010000149.1 GCA_023139105.1 bacterium | reverse complement strand
GGTTATGAGAAATCAGGCAAAGGCCTGGGCGACTGGCGTTTTCTGATCTCAGACGGCCCCTATGATCTGGAGCCCGGCCAATCAATAACATTCACAATAGCAGTAGCCCATGCCAAAGGGGCTGAGAAGCTTACGCAGGAACTGGATAAAGCTAATGCACTAATTTCAAAGCATCTGCCAGAAAGCACCATACAAAGATCAACTCCAGCAGCACAGTTTGCAGAAGCCATGCTCTCAGGTCCAACAGAGCTGCGCCTTTATCCAGTCTATCCCAATCCCTTTAATAATACAACACAAATAAGATACGACCTTCCGGAAGACCTCACGCTAGAGGCCTCAATCTACAACATGCGCGGCCGCAGAGTAGCATTACTTGCCAGCGGCAGCACGCCAAGAGGAGTACACAGACTCCAATGGAGCGGCAGAGACAACGATGGCCGTGAAGTTGGAAGCGGAGTGTACTTTCTGATCCTCAAGGCAGGAGATCGCCTTTTCAGGCAGAAACTAATCCTGATCAAGTAATTCCAGCATGTTGAAGATTAATAACCTAATCCGGAGGTCTGTAATGCGTAAATTGTCACTTATTTTATCAATATTGTGCGTGCTGTCCGTATCGCTAAGGACATCATCCGCACCGCCATAATGGTTTGAAGTAGAGTATCATGCATATGTTGAAGTATTTGATTTGGATAATAATCCGGTTTCAGGCGTTGCTGTTCAGTTGAGGGTTGATGCTCATGAGAGCGAGACAGGCATGAGTATTGAGCGATTTGCAGATGGTGTAACCAATGCAAATGGTTATGTGTCTTTGACATGTTATATTGACTATTATGATTATCCTCAGTTGGACTGCATAAGGGCTTACGTCACTGAGCCGGGCTATACACATGCAACAGCTACAGCTACAGGCGTATATTCAACTACGAGCAGGACTATTTATCCGGATATTTGGATTATGCCAGCTCAAAGTGATGCTGACTTAGATGGTGTGCCAGATCAGTGGGAAAACGATATTATTCAAAAATTTAAACCTATACTTCATAAGCATTCTGAGGATTTGAGCCAAGGACTGGCCAATTTTGAGCAGTTATTAATCAATAGCAAGTTTAAGTTAAAAGTATATAATGATAATGGTCAGGAATTGTATAATCAAAGAGTCGGAGGTTCCGAAGAATGCCTACATAAGTGGGATGTATGGCACTGGGATACCTATGGGACGGGAAGCCAATCTCAAGGAGTTTATAGTTTAGATTTAGATAATGACCAAAGGTATTTAAGTGCACCTACTGGGAGCCGCCCTATTTATGGTCATGTATATAAAAATTCAGATTATTATTATGTACAATATTGGTATTACTTTGGTATGAATGATATTCGCGAACAAACCGAGGGCTTTTTAGAACTTTACCATGAAAGTGATTGGGAGCATGTATCAATTAGGTTAGTAAGAAATGGTGCTGATTTCGTGCCAGACAAAATTAATTATTATATTCATGGTGGCGGAAAAAGTTATTTGCCATCAGAATGTTGGTGGAGTTCTTCCAATAGTTGTACATATAGTTTGATTGATCAAGGATATTATGAGAGTCGTACTCATTTACATATCTGGCTGGCTGCAAATGGACATGCATCATATAATAGAGACTCTGAAGTAATGCATACACGTGCTCATTTGGGCTTGGAGTTGGTTGCAGACTACACTGACCTCGTAGATTATTCACCAGCTAGTTACAATTTGTACTTCCCATATGACATCATTATAAATCTTGGTGAAGTTACTCAATCTGTGAGTTCACAGTGTCCAGTTTCTGGATATTATCTTGGTTCACATACATACCCGTTAGGAAATTCTAAGCATTGGTTGGCTTTTAGAGGGACTTTAGGCTATTTTTGTCATTCACCCGCACCCTGTATGCCTGCTAGAGAAGCTGGATTGACTCATGAGTGGATGTTTTTTTCGACTCAATCTACGTTCGGTAATGGAAGTTTTGATTATATCATTGCGGATAAAGTTGTTCAATGGATAGCGGATACTTCACGAGGAGATTAAAATGATAGCAAGGAGTATTTAATGATGACTTGCAAAGGCAAAAATCAGAGCCATATGTATTATATTTATATAATTTGTATTTTTATACTTATATCAGTTAATTGTTCAAGTATGAATAGAATAGGCTCAACTAGCAATCGTCAGCATAATAGAACAAAAATTGTGATTGGGACATTGAAGGGAGAAAAAATTGAAGGTTATTTTGTCGCAGAGACAGATTCTTCTATAATCTTCACTCCGTTGAGCGCATCGAAAGATAGTGTTGTACATATGTCAAAGGTAGATATATTAAACATGGATAAAGTTGAGCCCAGGGCTAAGAAGGCTCCGAAACTTAATTTTGTGGGCCAGGTATTATTGGCTGTTGCATTATATGCCTTCGCCTATGCGCTATTCTTTAATAAATTTTATATTTGATAAGCAGGTTTTAACACACCCAAATAGAGTCTGGGATCAACACGGGACTGTTCATCAATATAGATATGATTTGGAATTGGGCAATTAAAATGCAGCAGTGTAGAGTGCGGCTCGCCGCACCCTACGGACTTATTAATAATGAAAGAACAAGCTCCAATTAAACACGGATGATACAGAAAGCTTCTGATTAACACTGTTGACGAGAGTAAAGAAGAGCATATAAGATAAAAGAACTTTAATCACACATGATCACAACGGAATCGCATATGTGTACAAAAGAGAACAAGAGCAGGCTCCATGGTCTGCGAAAAGGAGTGGAATAGAGAACGATTAATGCTACACAAATGATGTGGATTGCATAGCTCAGAATAGATCTACATTGATTCCCATTGAAATAAAAATGTGTCTCCCCGGTAATCTTTTGGCCGGGGTCTATGCTTATCAGGGACTCTGTTTTATCCTGTGAGTAAATAATAGACAACAGAAATCAGACAGGATCACAGGATTAACAGGATACACCAGAGATCTGCAAACTGTTTTTTATCCAGTAGATCCTTTAGAATAAAACACCGGGTGTTCGAAGGCATATATGTGAGGATAATCATGAAAGTCCGGACAATTTGTATGCTCCTATTTTTGTTATCATTGATAAATGTTCCAGCTTTCAGTCAAAATAGATGGAAGGAATTTTCAGGTGGGATGTTCGGTTCTGCACTTATTCTTCTCCCTTTTAGAATTGACAATCCTGCTAATATTAGTGCTGCACATTTTTTAGTTAGTGTAGCCGGTGGAATTGGAGGTGTTTATATTGTAGGGAAGTATTTTTGTGATGAAGATGGATCATTACCGCATTGCATTTTAGGTGGATGTTTAGGTGGTGCAATGGGTGGTTTATTTCTCCATTACTTGAAAAAAACACGTGAGCCTGAACCAGAAGGCGAGTCCATGATGGGTGATTTTTTTGATATTACACCTATTGTGTATTTGTGTGAATACCTGGTGTTGTTGGCACCTTCGGCATTTGGAGCGACTGTCGGCTTTAACCGAAATACTAATCAGGCAAATGCGCTTATTAATTTAAAGAAAGAGAAAGTTAGTGTGGGAGCTTTGGTTTTTTCACAACAGTTTACTTATGATTATTTCAAGAGAGCTTATCCCACTACTCAGGTTAAAGTTATGGAGATTGCATTTTAAACATCCTGAGTTCAAGTCAACTTGAGGTCCCTGGTACTCAAAGAGCGAGTGCCGGGGACTATAGTATAATAATATTGGTACTACATATCATGAGTTTGATTGGGAGCATATATCAATTAGGCTAATAAGAAATGGTGCTGATTTCATGCCAAACAAAAGTAATTATTATATTCATAATGTTGATTATAGTCCATCGGGTTATGATGAATATTTTGAATATGATTTCTTGGAAAAATTGGGGGAAGTTGAAAGGGGGAGCATCGTTACACCAAAAGGGGATAGTAAGTACTGGATTGCATTTGAGGGACGGATTGGCGAGTACTGGACAAGTCAATTAGCTTTTAAATGTTCATATTCACCAGAGCCCTTAACGATGAATAGTGAGAATCATGAATATTATACTTTTTCAGCATCGCAGTATGGTTTTCAGATTCCATGGGGTTTTGATGTGAACATGGGGACAATATTCCCAATATCGACTGGAAGTGTGCAATGGGGAAGTGATAGTCTTATTGGGGATTGATATGTTTTATAGATGTATAATGGGCGCACCTATTAACATTATAAATAATTTACACTGATTTAAGGAGCCATATGAAAATCAAATTTTCATTAGTTTTCCTAATTATTTTTAATATACCTCTTTTTTATTGTTCACTGAACAAGACTATTAGCTTGAGTGGTGTTGCCATAGAATCGCATAGTGAGGGAATAGTGGAGGAATTGACTCCAAAGACTGATGTGATCCTTTTTTTTAGAAATGAAAGTTCTTCGGTTAAAGGGTGTATAATATTAGTAAAAGCGGATGGCGTTTTCATTAGAAACAAGGATGGTGATACAATATTTTATAATTGGCTTGAAATTAAAAAGGTTGTTATTGAGAGGCGCTGTGACCTTAATATATTCAAAATTTATTATGTTTTGATGGCTTTAAGTATTGGTTATTTGCTCTTATATATGCTTGCTCAATCTAATATTCCGGCTATATAGAGGATGACTAAAAAAATTAGTTTTGTCTTCCTGGATTTGTTTCAGGATTTTGTAATTAACCTTATCTAAAGTAATTTCTCGCACAAAGCTCACAGAGCCCACAAAGAAGAGCAAATAATAAAGAGCCTTGTTCGTTCTCTTGGTTTTTTTAGTTGCCAATTATTCCCGAAACATCTGTGCCATAAGAATACCACCGCTGACAGCCACATTAAGTGACTCTATTTTTGTGGTATTCATGGGTATGTTTATAGAATAGTCAGTCAATTTGCGAAGCTCTTCAGAGGGGCCTGCGGCTTCATTGCCAAGGCAGAGAATTACATTAGAAGATTGTTTAAGAATTGACGGATCTGCAGTGCCGTGAGTGTCGGCAATGATAATAGTTTTTCCTTTGTCTTTCAATTCCAGTATGATGTCGATAAAACGATCAGTTTTGCGCAGCCACAGACTACCCAGTGCTCCGGCAGTGGCCTGAACGACCTTGGGGCCAAATGGGTCTGCACATCCCTGATTGAGCAGAACGCCATCAAAATTAAAAGCAGCGGCAGTACGTATTAATGTACCTGTATTCCCGGGGTCTTGTACGTCGTCGAGTGCAAGGATAAATTGTGCCGGCTGTGTTGGTAGTGTATTGGAATAGAGATCTTCAGGGAGTTTGACCACAGCTGCCATTCCCTGAGGAGTTATTGCAGCTGAGATGATCTTCATCTGTGCTGTATCTACCTGCCGGGCAGGAAAGACTGCTGCCCATGCCGGCAATATATCCGTATATAAAATTTCATCAATTGATTCGGGAGTGTTTTGCACAATCTGTTCCACTGCACGGAAATCCCGGATAATGAACATTCCCTCAGATTTTCTCGTTTTTGCCTTGCGCAAAGAGGCATACCATTTGATAGACCTCATGGGCCTGTCTGTTTTGTGGCTACTCATGGACGGGCTCTATTTTGTACACGAGATTTTCGCCAATCCATCTGTTTAATATTCCGAGAATTGTAAGGATTACAGCCCATTGCGCCAGGCAGGTGGCAATAGAGAATGAGCTGAAGGGATTCCACCATTGATCAGTGCTGGAGGCCATTGTGAACCACCAGATGAGGAGTATGGAAGCGGCAATACTAATGAAGTATTTAATATTTAAATCCCACCATCGTCCCAGTTTCCAGTCAGATGGATCTGTCAGAATTTCTTCTATGCGAATTTTTGAGATGCCATGACGCATCAGTGTAATGGCCACAAATGCTCCTGAAACCATTAGACCCACACTCCAGACAAAGTCTTGATTTGAGAGGAAGCCGAGACTTCGGGCAGATGGGATTCCCATGAGATAAATTATTGCAACAACAAGTTTTATGGCCGTGGGCCGTTTTAACCCTTTGTCAACCAGGATGCGTGTCGGCAATTCCAGCATGGCTATTAGGCTGGAAAATCCTGCAAAAGTTAAGCCCAGGAAAAAGAGTATGCATAGGGGGTGGCCCAGAAACATTCTGCTGAATAATTGAGGCATCCATATGAATGTCAATCCTGTTGAAGCTGGCCCCGATGTCTTCATTATCTCCAGAATTTCCGGGCGACTCATTCCCATCTCTGTTTGAAGTATGGCAAAGACTGTTCCGAATATCATGAGTGCAGCAAGAATTGATACGAAATTATTCCCTATTCCTGTAGTGAAGGCATTTTTTACGGCACTGTGTTCGCGTCTCATGTATGCGGCATATGTCATGAACAGGCCCCATCCTGCACCTGTGTCCCATGCGTTTTGTGTCAATGCTTCAAGCCACAGGCGCGGTTTTGCAAGCTGGCTTAGTTCTGGAGTGAAGAGATAAGATATACCGTTCCATGCACCGGGCAGGGTTAATGCCCGTATTACAGCCAGCAGAACAATGCCAAGCAGTGTAGGGATCAGTATTTTATTAACACGCTCAATGGATGAGACACCTTTCCAGATAGCCCATGCACCAAAGGCCATTGCACATGCATGTGTTAACATGGGCCAATAACTTGATTGAAAGGAGTTCCAGATATTCATGGATGTCTCTGTTGATGTGGGCAGGCTCTGTGTTAGGCTTGTGAAAAAATAGAATATACACCATCCCACAATAACGGCATAGAAAAAACATATTGCCGTGGCGACAAAAGCAATAAAAGCACCCATCCATGCGGTTTTTTTGCCCCCTGCACTTGCTATTGTTCCTACAACGCCCTGTCGATATTTTCTTCCTAAAGCGTATTCGGCAATTATAAGCGGGATTGACCATATAAAGAGAAAGATAAGCCAGGCAATTATAAAGGCACCGGCACCGCCTTCACCGCCCATCTGTGCTGCAATGCGGGGGAAACGCCAGATATTACCCGTACCAACTGCAATCCCCAGTGCGCTTAAGAGTAGTCCAAGTCGAGATGAGAATCGTTGCTGGGTACAAGCATCAAGGGCTTGTTTCATGGGGCCTCCGGGGGGGATTGGCTGTATTTACTCGTGAATGTAGAATTATCGAATACAAAGAATATATAATGCAACTGTGTGGAAATGCAAACAGAAAAAGCATTTCTTCACGGAATACACAGAATACACAGAATACACGGAGCCTCCCATCCCTGCCATACGATAAAAAAAAAGAGCAGTAAATTAGCTCCCGGGGTGTCAGTGCTGCTTTTTCACTGATTCCCCGGGGGCAATGTATCTCCCGCTGGAGTGATGAATCTTTTTAGAGGTCCATATAAATGATGAATATCCAATGTCCAATAACGAATATCGAATGTCGAAGTAAGAACTCCTTGGAAATT
>JAGLOF010000148.1 GCA_023139105.1 bacterium | reverse complement strand
CAACAGAGCTGCGCCTTTATCCAGTTTATCCCAATCCCTTTAATAATACCGTACAAATAAGATACGACCTTCCGGAAGACCTCACGCTAGAGGCCTCAATCTACAACATGCGCGGCCGCAGAGTAGCATTACTTGCCAGCGGCAGCACGCCAAGAGGAGTACACAGACTCCAATGGAGCGGCAGAGACAACGATGGCCGTGAAGTTGGAAGCGGAGTGTACTTTCTGATCCTCAAGGCAGGAGAACGCCTTTTCAGGCAGAAACTAATCCTGATCAAGTAATTCCAGCATGTTGAAGATTAATTCATTCAATCCGGAGGTCTGTAATGCGCAAGCTTACTTTTATTTTATCAATATTGTGCGTGCTGTCCGTATCGCTAAGGACATCATCCGCACCACCACAATGGTTTGAAGTAGAGTATCATGCATATGTTGAAGTATTTGATTTGGATAATAATCCGGTTTCAGGCGTTGCTGTTAAACTCACAGTAGATGCCGTCATAGGCGATGAGGAACGTTACAGTGTAATCCGTACTTGTACAGGTTATACAAATTCAAACGGTTATGTCTCTTTGACGTGTTATATCGACTATTATGATTATCCTCAGATGAACTGTATGTTTGTTGATGTCATTGAACCAGGTTATACACATGCAATAGCTACAGGTGTATATTCAACTATGAGCAGGACTCTTTACTCGGATATTTGGATTATGCCGATACATGCTGATGAGGATGAGAATTCAATACCTGATATTTGGGAACAGGAGCTTGCTGAGAAGTTTTGTCCGTCTTTTGATTTGCATCACTCTACACGATGGATCGCTCCTGAACCTGTAGAATGTATGGGTGTTGCACGTGATGATATCAAAGTATATGTAAGAAATGTCTATAATGGTGGGATTGAGGCAGATATACCAATTACTAATCAAAATCAATTTGATCCCCCTTTATCAAGTATTTATGAATGGATAAACCGTTCAAATGGGAATTACTCTGATGCTGCAGTTAGTTTAGAATATACTGGAAGACCACCGGGTATGGCGCGAGGATATTATTACTTGTCATTCCATTTTGATTACCCCGGTGTTGCATCTACATGGTCACAAAACTATCAATCAGAAAGAGTAGCAAACAATTTTGCACACACAATTTACGCTCATTTTTTCCAAAAGGATGGTTATACAGTTATTCAATACTGGATTTTTTACCCTTATAATGATGGATTTAATAATCATGAAGGAGATTGGGAGCATATCAATGTTGCCTTGGATGGCTCTAATCCGGCTAATTCAAATATTGTGTTTATTGATTATTATTTTCATCATAAAACGTGTAGACGATATCCCTATGAAATAGAATTTGACGGTTCAAGTACTCATCCATATATTCGCGTTGGAGGAGGTGATGTATACAATGAATCTGATGCAAGTGGGGCAAGCTACCCTCATCTAGGATGGTGGCGTAATGTTGGATCAGCGTCTTATGACGAGCATGTGAGTGGGAATGGGCCAAATATTAGTTATACTGAGTTTCTAGATGGTGATTTTACTGATAACACCGGTATAGTTATCTTACCTGAACGTGATAAAATTGACTATAATGTACATCCTGAAATGAGTTGGTTTAATGTAGGGTTTCTATTTGGAGAAGTAAATTCAGATTGGCCATTAGTAGGATTACCAGCTGGAGGTAATGATGCCCCACAGGGCCCTGCTGTAAGAGATTCAGAATCCATTTGGAACAAATTGGGTCATTGTGACGGATATGACTATTACCCATGGTATCCGGGATCCTGATAACAGATTTAAGGAGCACAGTATGAGAGCATTATTGTCTATCCTGATTCTGCAATCAAGTTTGTTGTATTCACAAACTTTGATGTTTGAAGCTTCCGGGGATTTTAATTGTTGTGAATTTTCTGGAATCTTAAATGAGAAAATTGATAATAATGATAAATATTTTCCATTTTATGTTGTTGGGTCTATGTCAGCTGGAATATTAGTTGAACTGACGACTAAACTGGTCATGGATAAATTATCGCCCTTGAGGGGTGATGGTTTAAATTTGGTTCTATTGAATGCCGGGTGTTATGCAGGTATACTGATATTTGACAATGTTTTAGATTTACAGAGTAATCCAATAGGAGCTTTGTTGTTTGCAATCCCTGGGAATATATTTTTTTATATAAATGCGTTGGGAATTGAATTTTCATCACCTACTGGTTTTCAAAGGTTTTTACCCTACGTTTGGATTCCCATGTTCATGGCAATTGGTAATCGTACTAATTTTTTTCAAAAAAAAGCAGAATCAGGCACTGCCTTGCTAAATGTTTATAAAACACATTCTGTAATGAGTATGCCGCACATAGATTATCAGATTATTAATGACTCTGTTGAAGTTGCAAGACCTAAATTCAAATCTGTCATCAAACTAATTGAGTACTCTTTCTAAAATTGGATGGTTTTATCGTTTTAGCCCGCGGTGGCTTCGGCCTCTGCGGGCTATAACATAGAGTCCTTTTTATATTGATCTTATTTACGCCAGAAAAATGTTGCCTTGGCCATAAATGTCCTGTTGAGTATTTCATCACCACCATTGCCCATGAGTCGGCCCTCATTGTAGACAAGGTAGAAGTTACTGCCAGGTGAATAGATCCACCTGAGTACTAAATTGGCAACAACTTTTTCCTGTCCCCCATAGTACAGAGCATCGTCTTTTACCTGAACATAAGCTTTCAAAAAGAGCTCGGTGTTAATAAAGTAAAAGGCTCTGAGGCCGCCGGTGTGTGTGGAAAAAACACCTTGAGGCAGTGACACATGGTTGTAATTATAGTCGACTTCAAACCTTGTTCGGGGGATCAGTGTGATGCTGCCATTTGCACCGGTACGCAGATTATTTCCTGTGAAATAAGTGCTATAATTTACATTGAGACGTCCGGCCAGACGTCGTGACTGGTCAGTCTGGCCCCAGATGTAATAGCTCCAGCCTTCATAGGTGTTGATGGGAATGAGGAATCCGGGGCGGACTTCCCATTCAAAATCGAGAAATTCATTTTTACGCTGCATGCCCATGGTCAACCTGGAGCTGTTCTGGAAGTGAATTGTCCCGGATAAACCTATGCTGCTGTCAAGCAGACGATTGTCATGATCACTGCGGTAGCGTCCGTTCAGCCTGTAGGAAATCTGCCTGATAGCCGAATATGCCGGCCTTGGAGCATATTCTATGGACGATTCTGTGTATCTGTAATCAACGCGGCGCATATAACCCATTTCAGGTGAAAACCTGGCACCGATATCAGTATATGAGAGATTGAAGCGCCATAGGTCGGCCCGGTATCTTATTCCAAGGTTTCCGGCTAGATTCTCTCTGGTACTCAATCTTTCAGAACTCCATGTTTCATCACTGTCAAAGGCTCCGGCCAGGTAGGCAGATACAGTCCAGAATCTATTCAATGGCAGATAGAGATCAAGGCCCATGGCGCGGTTGAATTTATCACCGCTCAGAGCATCTTTGTTGAGCATCATAAGGCCTAATGATCCGCGGCCGCCAATATCACGTCTCAGGCGTAAAACAGAAAAGTTTGTACGTGGAGCTGTATAAGCAGTATCAGTCTCGATTATCTCTGTCTCGTCTGTTATCATATTGAGCATGCCAACCTGGAAATTCCCAATTTTGCCCACCATCTTTGCGCCGCCAAGAATGCGGGCCTCATGCCCGTCTACAATGCCGATACGCCGGCTGTAGAATAGATTCATTCCTCCGCCACCTCTTCCACTCCCACGGCCCGCACCAAATGAAAAAACCTCTGCGCCTTCCAGAAAGAACTCTCTTTTCTCCGGAAAATATAGTGAAAATCGAGATAGGTTGACGCGTTCCTGGTCGGATTCTACCTGGGCAAAATCTGTATTTACAGTTAGATCCAGAGAGAGGTTACCCGTAAGGGCAATCTTGGCATCGAGTCCAAAGTCTTTTGTGGTTTTATTTGAGAAATCAGTATCAGGATCATTTTGAATTCCACCTATTATATAAGGCTTTAGTTCGATATTGCCGCCCATTTGCAGATCTTTCAGATTGTATAGATCTCCGGCTTCTGAGAGGCGGAAGAGTCCGGACATACCTACATCACGTGGAATTAATTGCCAAAATACATGTTCATTTTTTCTACGGATAGTTCTGGCAAAGTTGATACCCCATATAGCGGTGTCGGCAGATGCAAATCGCAGTGTCTTCCATGGAATGGCAATTTCAGCAAACCAACCCTCATTGTTTATCTGAGTGCGGCACTGCCAGACTCCATCCCAGGATGAGTTGTATTGACGGCCCTCATCTGCCAGCATGGCATCACGTTTAACGCCGTTGGGATTTATAATGAAATAGAAGCCGCTGCGCTGGTCATGGTAGGTATCAAGAATCAGTTCAAAGAAATCATCATCATCAATCCTGGCATCTCTGCGCATCTCACGTGCAATAATACCGTCCGGATTGGAGTCGAAACAACGTATGCCAAAATAGATATTATCGTTATCATAACAGATGCCAACAGCTGTCTTCTCAGAAGCGGGGGCACCTTCATTGGGTTCGCGTTGAAGGAATTGATCTTGAAAATCAACTGATTTCCAGATACTGTCACGCAGATTGCCATCGATTTTAGGTGGATTGCTGATAGGTTGTGCCATTATAACACGTTTATTCTTGCTGTCAACCGGAAAGCCGCGGCCTTTAGTAGTTGTATGGTGTGACACTCCGGCAGCAAGTGAAGGGATTACAAGAAGCAGGATGAATATGAGGATGTGTGTCCTTAAGGACATAATTGGTCGTGGATACATGATATATTGCGACTCCATCAAAGGATTAAGGGGATATCGGACACTGTATTCCAATATCGTTAAAGGACTCCTGTGCTGCGTGAATCACGCCAAGCAAGGGAGGGCGTCTCATTTTTTATCAGGGTGTAAGGCAGATAAAAATGATCCTGGGATTCAAATATACAAAATTCGGGACAAATGTACAAATGCCTTTGATAAAAATATTTTCATCTTGAATTATCCTCTATTAATCCTTTTATTGTTATACTTTGTCTTGAATCAATTGTGAATTCCATTGATATGCATACTCCGGAGGAGATAAACATGCGCCCTGTAAAAATGATCTATGTCATTGTATTTTTTATGTTGGGTTTGTCGGCCTTGTCAGCACAGAAAAAGGCTCTAACACCCGATGATATTATGCGCTTCAAAGAAATCCATCATACACAGATCTCCAGGGGAGGAGAGTGGCTGGCATATGCGGCTGTTCCTGGCCGGGGTGATGGCAATGTAATTGTCAAGGCCACTGATGGATCTGTTTTTTATACAATTGAAAGAGGCAGCAGCCCTGTGATATCTGCCGATGGCAGGTGGGTGTCAGCTGAAGTGCTTCCTGAAACAACATTGAAGAAAGACCGGCAATCGCCTAAGGGTATGGCCCTACTTTCGACTGTTGACGGTGCAATATCCATCCTGCCGAATATAGAACGTTGTACATTTTCAGCTGATAGCCGCTGGCTTGCTGTTAGGGAAGGAGTTCGGAAAGACGGAAAAGACAAGAAGAAAAAATCCAATGCAGGCAGATCAGTGGCCCTTTTTATGCCCGGCAGACAAGATACTCTGACTCTTGATTATGTCACTCATTTTTCCTTTGATTCGACATCTTCCTATCTGGCTTATGCTGTTGAAGATACAAATGGCACAGGTAACGGTGTCTACTATGTTGATTTAAGGCAGCCGGAAATCGAAAGTACTGTATTGCTTCACAGATCGAATCATTCGATTAAAAAGCTTGCCTGGCACCATCGTTCGGGAAGTTTGGCTTTTTCTCTGACGACTCCGGATACGGGTGATGTCAAGGTTGTGGCTTCGGTGTGGATAAAAAGATTTAAAAAACTCGCTACTGATCCTCTTATAATAAATGATAGCAATCTGCCCTCGGGCTGGAGCCTGCCCGGAACGACATTGTTATCATGGTCAGAGGACGGCAAGAGGCTTTTTCTCGGATTAACTCGTCCCAAAGATGACACGGCGAAGATTCCGGAAGATACATCAGGCATTGTCAATCCTTTTGATCAGGAGAAAATACTTGAAGGCCACGGAGTTGATGTGTGGCACTGGAATGATGAATTTGTTTCAACGCAGCAACACAAGATGTGGCCGCGTATGAAAAATAAACAATATACAGCAGTCTATCATCCTGGCAAACACAAGCTGGTTGTACTTGGTGATGAAGACCTCCCGTCTGTCAAGATCAGCCATCACGCACATTATCTGCTGGCGACATCTGATAAGCCTTATCGCAAACTTGTTACTTGGGAAGGCAGTTTCAGGGATGTTTCCTTGGTCAATCTTAAGAACGGGAAGCAAATTTCCGTCGTTAAAAAGATCTCCGGCAGGCCGGCATATTCTCCGGATGGACGCTATGTTGTTTATTATGATGATCATAATTGGCATCTCTTTGATGCACGTTCCCGCATTACATCCAATCTGACAAAGGATATTGCCGTACCGTTTGCCAATGAAGATCATGACTATCCCTCAGATGTGCCAGGCTATGGTGTGGCTGGCTGGTTGGGGAAAGATGATGCCGTTCTCATCTATGATAAGTATGATATATGGTCTTTCAATTGCCGTACAGGTGCCGCTCGCTGCCTTACAAAGGGTCAGGGGCGCAAAGATTTGCGGACTTTCAGGATTATCAATACCAAAGTAAAAAACAAGTATTTCAAATCAGATGAGAGCCTGCTTCTGTCTTTCTATCATCAGATGCGCAAAGAACATGGTTTTTATTCTCTCAATCCGGAGGCTGCACCGGAATTGCTGGTGGAATCCGAACATAAATACAGCTTTATTAAAAAAGTTGATGATGCTGATAAATATCTCTACACCCGTGAATGTTACACAGAGTTTCCTGATCTGTGGATTGCCGGCATAGCTTTCAATAATCCTCAAAGGCTCACAGATGTTAATCCTCAAATTTCAGAATATGCTTGGGGTAAGGCTGAGCTTGTAGACTGGCATAGCAGTGATGGAACTCCTCTTCAGGGTATTTTAATTCGTCCCGGCAACTATGAAGAGGGCAAGCGATATCCTGTGCTGGTATATTATTATAGATTTTTCAGTCAGCGTCTGCATGAATACAATCAGATGGTAATAAATCATCGGCCTAATTTTCCATTTTTTGCATCCAACGGATACTGTGTCTTTCTGCCGGATATCCGTTTTGATATAGGTCTTCCCGGTCCGGCTGCAACCAAGTGCCTTGTTCCGGGAGTGCAGAAGCTGATAGACATGGGCGTGGCTGATCCTGATGGCATTTGCCTGCACGGGCATTCATGGTCGGGTTATCAAACAGCCTTTGTCATAACGCAGACAAATCTCTTTACTTGCGCCATTGCCGGCGCTCCTGTTACCAACATGACTTCTGCATATGGCGGAATCCGTTATGGAAGTGGTATGGCCAGGATGTTCCAGTATGAAAAGAGTCAATCACGCATAGGCAAGACTCTGTGGAATGGCAGGGATCTCTATATTGAAAATTCACCGCTGTTCTTTGCCGACCGTATTGAAACGCCTTTGCTAATGATGTTTGGAGATGAAGATGGTGCTGTTCCGTGGACGCAGGGCATTGAACTTTATCTTGCAATGCGCCGGTTGGAAAAACCATGTGTCTTCCTTCAGTATCGCGGAGAACCACATCATCCGCAGAAGTATGCAAACAAACTGGATTATACTATTCGGTTCAAAGAGTTTACAGACCATTTCTGCAAAGGTGGTCCTGCTCCGGAGTGGTGGTCAAAGGGTGTGCCGTATCAGGGAAAATAATGCGTGTCGACAAAAAGAGCAATTGTACACGGATGACACGGCAAATTCCGGATTTACACGGATTGAAATAGGTGGAAAACAATGTATGTCTTCATGAACTCCTGTTTTCGACACAGGGACAC
>JAGLOF010000147.1 GCA_023139105.1 bacterium | reverse complement strand
ACGTGCAGACCCGGTAACGGGAGTATGAAGCTGAGGGAAACGAGGGTGCAGGGATCTGCGAAGGGGCTGCCGGGTACGTTGGCCGTTCTACCTTGATTACCAACAAACAAAGAGGAGAACGAAGAGATGATCGCGTCAAATATTAAGACCCCAGGTGTCTATATTAACGAAATCAACGGTTTCCCCAATTCAGTGGTGCCTATTGCGACTTCCGTTCCGGCATTTATCGGATACACACCAAAGGCTGAATATCAAGGAAAATCATACACAAATAAAGCGCAAAAGATCACTTCTTTTTCCGAGTTCCAGGCGTTTTATATGCTTGAAGATTCACCTGCACCCGCTGATCCGGCAGTTCAATATCATCCGGATTATCATCTTGTCGTCCAGGATGCCAAGCCGGAAAAAGGCGATTGCATGATGATAGGCGGCAAATATTATTCAATCCTGCCGGATCCGAATACTATTTTCTATCTATATAATAGCCTGCGGCTGTTTTTCCAAAACGGTGGTGGAGATGCCTATGTCGTTTCTATTGGTGGTTATGGCAAGCCGAGCAAAAAACCGCAGGACACACCGGGGGAACCCATTGTCAACCCCAATGTAAAACTGGCTGACTTCCAACGGGGTTTGGAGCTACTGAAGAATGAGCAGGAGCCCACCATGTATATTTGTCCTGAAGCGACACTTCTCAACAGAGATGACAACGCAACGCTGATGCAATCGATGTTGCTGCAGGCAGAAGAAATGCAAACCACATTATGCATTTTTGATATTATTGGTGGACAAGATCCAGACCCAATTCTCTATACCGACAACATTGAGGCGTTTCGTAATAGTACTGGCAATCAGGGACTGAAGTATGGCACCTGCTACTATCCGTTTGTCGGCACGACCATTATTCAATCGGGAGAAATCAATTATACCAATTTGTTTGCCGGCAATATCAAAGAGCTGGAACCGTTGCTCAGTCCACCGTCTGCACCAAATCAGTCAGCGGAAAAGATATTGAGCATGATAGAAAATCAAGCCAGTGGCACATTGACCACTAGCCAGCTCAATGGTTCCTTGCTGAATGTAAGCAAAACCTATGTTCTGATTATCGATCACGTTATAAAAAAAGCCAATGTACTGCCCCCCAGCGGTGCAATGGCTGGGGTATATACGGTTAATGATAATCAGAACGGCGTGTGGCATGCGCCTGCCAATATGAGTATCGTGGGGGTTGTTGATCTACCCATCCGCTTGTCTGATTCACAACAGGAGGGATTGAATGTCGATGCCATTTCAGGAAAATCAGTCAATGCAATCCGTTTTTTCATCGGTCAGGGGATATTGGTATGGGGAGCCAGAACACTTGATGGGAATTCTCAGGACTGGCGTTATGTAGCGGTCCGCCGAACCATGACATATTTAGAACAATCGGTAAAAGCCGCTGCTCGCGCCTATATATTCGAACCCAATGACGCGAATACGTGGGCGGCAGTCAAAAGTATGATCAGCAGTTTTTTGACTTCGGTCTGGAAAGAGGGCGGCCTGCAAGGGGCGAGTGCTGCCGATGCATATTCAGTAGAGATCGGTCTGGGCACCACAATGACCGCTGAGGATCTGCTAAACGGCTTTATGAATGTTACCGTGAAGGTCGCAGTAGTTCATCCGGCTGAATTTATTGTCATAACCTTCCAGCAGCAAATGCCCAAATCGGGCTAGTTGTCGCAAAGGTTCGCTAAGCTATGGTATAACAATCTAATGCATGGGATTCAAACACAGTCCTATTTCTTGGGATTTGAGAGTTTGGTCTATAACCCCTAGTCCTTAAATTTTGCGTTTGTGTTCGAACCCATGATCAACGGGTTATACCCACAACATATAAACGGAGAAGAAGATAATAATGTTCAAGTTTTTCAATTATTGTATCTTTTGTAAAACGAATTTACCCACTACCGATACTGGTGAAGGTGAACATGTAATTCCTAAAAACATTTATAGATTCTGATCGCCCAGGATATCCATCCTGGGAGTATAATGGGGAGGGATATGTATCCCGATGGGCGGTGGTGAGCCAAGAAATTTAGCCTTCTTTAGAACTTCCTTTTTGTTTTTGTACATGTACAGCAGTTAAAGGATTATACATTTTTACTCAAGAAGAATATTTCAAGATTATTACAGGCAGTTTAAATCAATGTCGCAACAATAAAGGATTGTTTTTGCATGGATTAGTGATCATGCTCAATCATTTGTATATGATTGTTTTAGGAAACGATTAAATCATTTCAATTGATAACGAGCAGCTCTTCGATATTAGCAGTTATTCAACATAATAGGAGGATATGATCCATGTCCGCCCCTGCGGGATGCATATCCCTCCCCAAAATGGCCCACGATAAATATCGAGGGCTATCGGGATTTTCCATCTGAAAGGAGAATTTATGAAATGATTGTTAATTATAGCTCTAGTATGTCTAATTTTGAATAGCTGTTCTCATGATACCAAACCAATAGTAAAACTTATTGACGTGGCTTATCATTATACTGGTTCATCATCAGAAAAAGCGTTGCCAAATATGTCATTTCTCAGCGATTCAATTAATAATCAAATTACTCTTAACTGTATCAATGGTGCAAATTTCAAACAATTATCCAAAGCTGTACCGCATGACTTGGTAAAACGACTTGATGTCCTAGTAAGTAATCATATTTTGAAATATGAAAATGAATTATATAATGTGGCTTTTCCTGTTTTTATTGGTAAAAAACGTGATCGCTTGAATATCATTGTAGCTGAAAAATCAAAACAATTGCTCCCTATTGTAGAGATATTGTTAACTGAATTAAAAGAATCGATTAAACCTGCTCATTCTGAGAAATTATTTCATTTACTCTGGTCTCGCATTTTAGATGAAGCCTGGGAAACAATATGGGAATCTGAATTCTCAAAAAAACTTGCTCCTAGCACTGTATGGTGTATTTGGCCACATCATGATTATGCAGTTGGGACGAATTATAATAGTATCCTTGGAGATGGGAATATTGCGATGACTTGGTCTGATAATTTCCAAGATCATATTGAGGTTATAAATGATTATCTATTTGAGCTTAACCGCATAGCCTGGGAAGAAAAAATTGATGATCTTGAGAGAATTGATAGATTAGTGGAGTTGGGATTGTTAGACGCAGAAAAGAGATTGCTGATATTTAAATATAATTACAACGATGAATATTATAAACTATTTTGGGAGTTAATCAAAAAGTATTCAGCATCAATATCTAAGCATGTAGACTTAGAATCTCTAGCTGTAGAATTTGATCTTGACGCAGAGCAATTTGCGGTAATATTTTTGTATGAGCTTGCTTATGAAATTTTTAAAGAATTAGATAGAAATGCAAATTTTGAAATGCCTAACATGCGAATGAACAATATGACTCAAGCTGACACCAAAAATTTTGTATCATTGATGTTAAATGAGAAACCTAAAATTGAAGATGTAGCGATGGACTTATTTATGGAGAATGACTGGAAAGGAAATGAAGAAATAATTTTAGAGTTTGAGAAGGTTTTAAAATATGAGCCTAGTAATTATAAAATTATGTATTACTTAGGGTTTTCTCTTTTTGAGGTTGGTCGTCACGAAGATTCAATAAAACGATTGACTATTTTACATGAAAAAACAAAATTGAAGAAAAAGGTTGATTATAGAAGGGCTTGGTCATTGATTTGGATTGGTCACAATTATGATCTAATGGGTAAAAGAGAAGAGGCTATTAAGAATTACCGAAGAGTCTTTGAATTTAATGATGATGGTATTCTTTGTCAAATGCCTCAATATAATATTAATCGTGTCACAGCATGGGAGTGGGCCAAACGCCGTATTGCAGAGCCATTTACAAAGTGATGGCAATATAACCCATGCATGATCGCGCCAAGATAAATCCAGATCGTTAGGATTTTCAGTTCTTTGAGATGAAAT
>JAGLOF010000146.1 GCA_023139105.1 bacterium | reverse complement strand
TATCAATTTAAACTGCCGATAACACATGGTAAGTGGGGCTGTTCACAGCCCAGCCAATTTGAATGTAACCTTCATGGTTTCGGCTGTGGTTGGTGGGACTAGAATTATGATATGGCATCACATGCCAAGCTCACTCTAGGACTTTACTTTACAGGTCGACAATTTAAACATTGATAAACGAATAAAATAACTAATGTCCAAAATAATTCGACTATAGTAAAAACTATACAGCCTCAAATTAGTACATTGGTCTTAATGTGTATACTGCTGAATAATATACTTTAAAGTAGGTTGGGGTAATGTCGTCCCGGAGAATCTGGGGCGACATTGCAATTAACCCAAATTTAAACCTTATTTATTATAGTCGATTATTCACTAACCAGAGATAAAAGGAGTCCAAAAATGAAAAAATGCAAAATTGTTGTCGCGGCATTATTATTATTTTCCATTTGTATGACCATTGGCGTATCACTATCCAATGCTGGGCCATGTGTTTGCTGGCTTTGCGAGGGAGATGACAATGGACCGTATGGCGTTGATGCCGTATACTGCGCCATGGCTTATGAGGGTGACTCGGGCTGTTCACAAGCCAGCCAATATGAATGCAGGACTAGTGGTATCGCCTGTTTTTTGTAGGACTAGAATATGATATTGCATCACATGCCAAGCTTACTCTAGGATTTTACTTTTCAGGTCGACAATTTAAACATTGATAAACGATTAAAATAACTAATATCCAAAATAATTCGACTATAGTAAAAACTATACAGCCTCAAATTAGTACATTGGTCTCAATGTGTATACTGCTGAGCAATATACTTTAGGTAGGTTGGAGTAATGTCGTCCCGGAGAATCTGGGGCGACATTGCAATTCCAGGGAGATTGCATCAAATGAAGAATAAGCCTGGAAACTTGGTTTTAATTACTTTGGGGGTGTATTTTTACTTTCTGCTCTTTTTAGTAGTAAGTGGATTCGCTCAATCTGTCCAATTACGAGATAGGACAAGATATGTTGAAAACAAAAAAATAATGAACGATATATGTTTAACACTTTCTGAAATCAAAATATATGGCGGGATGGAGCCTGCTAATAACGAAGAAATATTTTGCTATCCTTTTGATATGGCTTTTGATAATGATGGCAATCGCTATATACTCGATCATAAAGGGCCTTATGTTTTGGTCTATAATAAATCTGGTGACTTCCTATACAGATTTGGGAAGAAAGGGCAGGGGCCGGGTGAGCTTTCTTTTCCATGGGGTATCTCAATAGACATAGAAAATAATGTCTATATTACAGAATGGTACGGAGGTCAAGTTTTAGTACTATCAAATAAGGGAAAGTATATCAAGCGTATTCATCCAAAGGTGCCATGCGATATGCCTGGCATCAAAGTTATGAATGATGGTAAGCTGTTGGGCGGTTTGTCGCCATTCCCAGATTTTATTCCTGAAGAAAACCCGCCTTTTTCTGAACCCGTTCTTGTGGTCTGTTCACCTAATGGTGATAGGCTTAGGCAGTTTGGATCGTTGAAGCATTTTAAATACAAAGCGATGACAAAATCAGGCAATGCAGTATTTTACACAGTTGATGCTGATGATAATATATTTGTTACCTATAGATTTCAGAATCGTATCGAGAAGTATAATGCAAATGGAAAATTGCTCCTGCATATAAAACGTAAACTGAACTTCAAAGAACCATTTAAAGTCAATCAAGATATTACATATAACAAAAACGGTGGCGTGCAAGGATCTGGCCTCCCAATAATGAATGTGGTATCTTGTGGTATTGCTGTTGATTCACAAAATCGTATTTGGGTTCTTACTATGTCTCGACAGCCACAATATGAACGTTTTTGTGAAGTCGCTGAAAATGAGCATGATTATGCAAAGCTGGAGGTATTTGATAGTGATGGGATAATGCTGGCTGAAATACCTGTAAAGGAGAATATTGAACCTTATGTTAGCTGCCTTTATATTAATGATGACCATTTGTTTATATTAAATGCCAATACTGTCTCAGTCACAGAGTACCTTGTTGGGACAGAATAGCTCGTGAACATTTTCTACTCAGGTTTGACGCATTATGTAAGAAAATACTTTTTTCTAAATTCATTTAAATTTGTGGCTCTATGTTGAATCCAGCTTGTAGGTCGGATTACTCTTCTTAAATCCGACAAAAAGGTAAATAAATGAATTGCAAACGACATTATAACCATGAATGAAAAATATTTGGCTGGAGTTGATGGTTATAATTTATCTGTGTGTCAACTATCTAATGTTGAACAATTGACCCCTTGAATATGAAGATCTTAAGGAGGCAGTTGATATGAATTTGACTGTAATCAATAGACATAGGGTTATGCGATCTATCCTAATATTAGTTTTAATGTTTTACATGTCAGTACAGGCTCAGGAGATTGTCACTGAGAATGGTATCCGATATATTGAAAATAGCCATAGTATTCAAGGAGGTTCTTCTGGTATTGAGTTGAAATATATCAGGACTTATGGTGGTTTGGATGCAGAGGATGAATCGGAAATTTTATATTATCCGCGGGATTTGGTGGTTGATAAGGATAATAATCTTTATATAATGGACATCAAAGGCCCGCATGTAGTGACTTATAATAAAAATGGTCAATTTGTCAGAAAGTTTGGGCGGAAGGGACAGGGTCCCGGTGAATTTGGAGCTCCGCGTGGTTTAGGTATAGATAGTCTGGGGCAGCTTTATGTGTCTGAGTGGCTGGCACGGTTTGTTAATGTTTTTTCACCAACCGGTCAAAATATTATGAGATTGTATCCTGATGCTACATTGGATTTTCCAGATTTTGAGGTGATGCGTAGTGGGAATTTAATATGTGGAACCAAGGAATTCCCTAACTATCTCCTGGAAGGAGAAATTCACAAAGAACCGGTAATGGAAATTTACTCACAAGCTGGAGATTGTCTTAAAAGATTTGGAGAATTAGTGCATTTTAAGGATATATCAATGACGAAAACTGGTAATTCGGTATTTTTTGTTTTAGACAAACATGATAATATCTATGTCACATATCGGTTTCAAAACAGGATTGAGAAGTATTTATCTGATGGTACACATATAATGACTATTTCACGAAAATTGAACTATAAAATATCATTAAAGGCAAAGATTAAATTGAGAATAAGAAAAAATGGTATTGTGTATGGGTATGGTAATCCAATTATGAATGTTGTTTCTTGCGGAATTGCAGTTGACAAAAAGAATAGAATATGGGTAATGACTTTTTCCAGACAGCCTGAATATGAAAAATTTTGCGAAGTGGCTGATGATCAATGCAATTATGCAAACCTGGAAGTGTATCAATCTGATGGCGTGTTAATAAGAAAAATTGCTCTTGAGGATAATTTTGAGCCGAATAATCACTGTGTTTTTATTCATGGCGACAGATTATTTTTACTCAACAGCAATGATGTGTCTGTGAAAGAATACAGGATCATAAACTAAATTGTATTAACCAAGTTTATGAAGATCGTGCTACTGTGATTTTTTGTGAATAGTTGAATGTGATTGGGATTTTATTATAACAAGGGGAGAGAAGATTATGATATCCGTTAAGATTATTCTATGTACCTTGCCTATTATAATTTTTTGTTCAAAGTCTCCAGATTGGGAGGGTTATATCAAATGTGAAAAGAATGTTGCTTATGTTCATAACACAGAAAAACCGATTTTCCAGGATAATGAGCGATTTCAGGTCGAAGAAGTGCTTGCTATTTGTTCCGATCCGGATAAGCGTTATTTTCTGTCAACCCCTGTTGATGTGGCTGTTGATATAGAAAAAAATATTTATATAGTGGATGTCCGAGAAAACAGTCTTTTGAAGTTTGACCAGGCTGGACAATATCTAAAATCTGTTCAACGACAAGGGAGTGGCCCTGGTGAATTATTTGGTCCGGGGCAGGTGATGAGTATTGGTGGCCAGATATGTGTCTGCGAGGCTGGTAATCTAAGATTTAGTGTTTTTTCTAATGAGCTTGATTTTATTGATATATTTAAGGCAGGTGTAGGAATAAATTCTTTTTCATGTTCAATCAGTGAGCATGATAGTGATCGTGTCTATATCGCGGCATCGGGAGCTGTCTCTTTAAATGAAAACATTGAACATAATATTTTTGTTTTTTCAAGACAAAATCAATTTGAAAAATCATTTGGCGAGCGGATATTCTTGGGCGATAGAGCATTTTTTGGCCCACAATATGCTTTACCAGTAATTTGTTGTTTTGGTGAAGATATCTTGTGCGGTTTTTCAACGCCATATCAAATACGATTATATATGCCGACTGGTAAATTATATAAAGTGATTTATAAAGATGATAAACTAGTTAATACAGTAAAAAAATGCAAAATCCCCCCTATAGGAAACAGATTGATACCTCAAATCAGCATTGATCATGTTTATACTTTGGGTAAAGATTATATTGTTACTCGACTAGAGAATAGGGGGGAGGGTTATCAGGAGAAATATAAAAATGCAGTTCAATTTCAAGATACGCCTAAAAGAACGGATTCAATGTTTTTATATGACTTTTTTGATTCAGAAGGACGATTTTTGTTTACATTTACTCCGCCAGATGACATGGGACTCATATTGCATTTTGATGATTATGGGCATTTTTATACTTACTACTCTGGAGAAAGTGAAGTTTATGTGAAAAAATACAAATACTCTATATGAAGAAAAGTATACTGATTTTTTTGGGGGGGTAGATATAAGTTGATTTTTAGAAAGTAAATAAATGAATTACAAATGATTCTGTTGCAATGAAAGAATAATATTTGACTGGAGTTGATGATTATAATTCAATTGCATGCCAACTATCTAATATTGAACAATTGACACCTTGAATAAGAAGATCTTATTGTGTTTTTTGAAGGTTGATAATTCAAAAGGAGTAAGTTGATATGAATTTTACAGTAATCAATGGACATAGGTTGATGCAACCTGTCCTTCTGTTAATCGTAATGCTATGTGCATTAGTACAGGCTCAGGAAATTGTCACTGAGAATGGTATTAGATATATTAAAAATAAACATAGTATTCAAGGAGCTTCTTCTGATATTGAGTTAAAATATATCAGGACTTATGGCGGTTTGGATGCAGAGGATGAATCAGAGATTTTGTATTATCCCTATGATATAGCCATAGATAGTTTAGGTAGTCTATATATTTTGGATATAAAAGGGCCTTGTGTAGCTGTTTATGATGATAACGGCAATGCTATAAGAAAGATTGGCAGAAAAGGAGAGGGCCCAGGGGAGTTTGCAATTCCGAAAGGGTTGGATATTGGTGTTGATAATAATCTATATGTCTCCGAATGGAAAGCACGTTTCATCCATGTGCTTACATTGAAGGGAGATTATATAAGAAAATTCCGTCCGGAAATTTCGCTGGATTTTCCAGGGTTCAAGTTTATAAGTAATGGTGATATTGTATGTGGTACAAAAGAATTTTTTAATTTTGTTGGAGATACGGCTTTACATCGAGAGCCGGTTTTTAGTTGCTATTCCTCTACGGGGTTATTGAAGAGACAATTTGGGGAAATTATCCAGTTTAAAGATAGATCAATGACAAAAACCGGGAATGCTGTGTTTTACACAATAGATGAGCATGATAATATATATGCAGCTTTCAGATTTCAGAACCGTATAGAGAAGTATGACTCTCTAGGATGTTTACAAATGAAAATTACACGGAGAATCAGATATAAAATGCCTTATGATGTTGAGCTATGCAGAGAGCATGATTCAGATGGTTATATAATGAGTATTTCCCTTCCCATATTAAATGTAGTTTCTTGTGGAATAGGTGTTGATACAAAAGGGCGTATATGGGTTATGACTTTGTCCAGGCAGCCGGCCTACCAAAAGTTTTGTAGCGTAGAAGATGGTGAGGTTGATTATTTAAAACTGGAAATTTATAGTTCTGATGGTGTGTTGACGCAGGAAATAGCTATTAATGACGATCTTAATCCCGCTGAGTCCTGTCTGTATATATTTGGAGATAAGTTATTCATGCTGAATAGTAATGAGACTGCAGTGCATGAGTATTTGATTGTAAATTAGCGTTAGAGGCTTTTGTGACTTCAAGTTCCAAGTACGACAGTTCCAAAAAATATCTCCACCAGAGATCTGATTCCCAGTGTTTTTCTAGGTCTGATATTTATCCGATCTTGTGCAGTTTTCATTTTTGAGCTTATTGGCGTCTTGCCATTGACAGCTCATCGGCGGCTTCTGGATTGTGTTTTCTGTACCGACTGTTCCTTTTTACTTCACGGCAGGCGGTTATGAGATTTACACTGCGTATCAGTGAAATATAATGGGGAATGAGGACAGCGGGTGTTAATCTGATTTAAGGATGTGTATGATTATACTGAAATATGTTAAGATGTGTAAGGTTGCCATTGGTTTTTGCATATTTATATTCATTTTATGTTGCATGATATTTTGCCAAAAAGGAACTCGCGGAATGTCGGGACAATTTGTTCGAAATGTGCCGTTTGCTCCTGAAGGTAGCAGGCAAGATCAATTTGGCATTATTAATTTAAAATTGTCTAAAATTTTGGAGATTGGCTTGCGCGATACTTGTCTTAGTTCAATGTTGTTCTCAATTAGTGACATTGAAGTAGACGAAGAGGGTTATATCTATGTTGTTGATGGGAAAGCACATTGCATTAAAGTATTCGATTCAAATGGGCAGCATGTAAGGAATATCGGGAAAGAAGGATATGGCCCAGGTGAGCTTTATATGCCATCATATGTTGCGCTTGGGGGAAATGAACTTGTATATGTATATAATATAGGAGGATGTGCAATTTCTTCATTTGATAGAAATGGCAATTTTTTAAATGATCTAAATATTGGAAATAAATTCATACTTGATATTATTGCGAATCCGGAAAATCACCTCTATATAACTCATTGCAAATTTGCTTTTATGGGGGAAAAGCTAGACGCTTACCAGCATATATCACAGTATAATTCAAGGCATGAATTAATAAACCGGTTTGGTGCTTCCTTGTTTTTGGGTATAGATGATCGTGGATGCTGGAATAATGCCAAACCTGTTTCGGCAAAGTATAAGGATATTGGTATATTGTTTGGTTATTCGTATCCTTATCAGTTAAAAATGTTATCATGGGAAGGTGAATTAAAGTGGACAGTAAAATGCCAATTTAATCCTTCGGTACCCCCCCAAAAAAGGGAGAATTATTCTGGATTTATTGACCAAGTTTGTATAACAAGAATTTTATCTTTACCTGATAGTAGAATACTGGTGTCGTGGAAAAATTATGGGTCTCAATGGTTTGAAGAGGTAACAAAATATTTTGATGCAAAACGTAATGGTAATATATGTGAGCCTAATACTGATGGAATCCGTAATTATTATGATTTATTCAGTGCTGACGGGCTATTTTTGCAAAGATTTGAGGTCGCAAGTGAAATAGGTGATATTGTTTTTATTGATAATAACAGCTTTTGTTATACTAAATCTCTTAGTGCTGATGGAATACCTGTGATTTACAAATATAAAATGGAATTTATTGAAAATACTAACAAGGACTGAGGGTTTCGGTAGTGTATATTAAAGTTTGCAATTTAGGTTTCTGACAGTTAAATAACTATTCATTTAAAAACCAATTTTCAAACAGTTTTATATATCCAGTTGGTTCAGTTTTTTTTATCTCTGCTAAAGAAAATGGGATATCAGGTATGATTGGGCCTTCAATGATTTTTTTGTTGCCATCCATATATTGAGAGGAGGCCAAGGCTATTAATGTACTGTCAGGTAGTATAAATACTTGGTTACCTGTCACCAAGCCGGAAGTCTTACTTCCAACAAAAATTGTATTTTCTCGTGCGTGGAATGCAGTAGCAATGGCTTCACCAGAACTCCCAGTATAATCGCTTATAAGAATAACTACTTTTTTACTTTCAATTATTGGAGGAGTCATTCCCGTTATTTGAAATGTTTGAGAATCTCCTTCAAAAGTATTTCCACTTTTGTAGATCCATGGAAAAGTTTTATGTTTATTGTCTCTAAAATAACCATGTGTACCATTCCCTAAAATAGGTCCAACACTTGCGTACATTGGCCACATATTTCCACCTGAATTTTCACTTAAATCAATTATCCAATTCATAGGTTGATCAATTGCAAATGATTCTATAACTTCCCATGCTTTTTTGACATATTCAATTGTCTGAAGGCTGTCACCTAAAAAACCAGGTATTTCAAGATAAAACAAGTCTTTACTGAGCTGAGTACCAGTTGGATAAATTGGAGGCTTCCCACGATTCATTACGTTTGGGATATCTGTAATACTACATTTAAGGAAAAAACTATGATTGTCCTTTAATGACCTTAAAACATAACGAACCAAGGGGTATGTATCTTCTTGGCACTGATAATTCTGAGCTTGGCTATATACATCATATTTCAATTGCTGCCAATTTACTTTGTCTGAGTTAATTGAATTTGTCTTGACTATATCAAATAAAGCATCAAATTTTTTCTCAATCTTTACATTTTCAAAGTTGAATTGGGGAGAACGATTGCATGAAAAAATGAATAAAAGAAGTATTGCAAACGTTGGAGATAATAGTATGTTTTTTCTTTTCATTATACATCCTTCCAGTTTCTGTTAAACATATTGATCAATCGATTATGTGGAAATATTTTTTTTGTGAGTTTTCGTTAACATTACAATATTGGTTGATAATATCTTGGTTTTTCTTTGAACTAAATATGTAACTACAAATTTCACACGAGGTTGTTGTATTAGTGAGGGCATCTACGTGATAATCATTATGTCTTTACTGATGCTGAAAATATACTTCTATTGCATGTAATGTATTGTTGAATGAAGATGGAATATATACAACATTGTATTGATATGCAAGTCGATATATTACATTGTCTGTAGTATTTATGCTTTTTTCGTGCTTGGCTAATTATTTATACGAGACGTGTTGCTGTTCTGCTTATCTGCGTGAAGGGGGAAAATAATATTTTCAGTGTATAATAAATTGATTTTACTGATGTTAACTATTTATAAAAAAATATATTCGCAATTAATTCAAGAAAATACTTGACATTGATAATATTTTCGATTAGTTTTGTTTGGCAGCAGAATCATCAGCCGTTAAAATATTTATTAGATCTGTCGCATTTGGAATTTGAATTCAAGAAATATAAAACTACCCATAGATAATGCGACGCCATGTATTCTAATCTCAAACATTACTTTGATGTTCGTCCAGGTCTTTTACATGGTTTGGTTTACCAGTTTTTGCCCTGTACTATCACAATTAAAATATCTAATTAAAGCCATCAGTAAATTTATCTTTCTCAGTGGAAGTCGAATGTTTTTGAAAAATAGAATGAGCATCATATTTTTTACCTTGACGATCATTATTACCATTGTTATATCACAATGCACTAGAGATATTGGATGGGATGGCTATACAACAATCAAAGATAGTGTGAAACACGTTTATAATTTCGAAAAAGGCCTGTGGGGGAACACCCGGGAAATGAAGTTTAATAAGCTCTGGGAAGTAGGGGGGAGGGAAGATAGTGTGCTTATGTTTTACCAAATCGCCAATATTGAGACGGATGCTCACAACAATATTTATGTAGTAGACAATGGCGAACATTGCATTAAAGTGATCAGTGAGAATGGAGCTTTATTGCGTACAATAGGTGCTGAGGGTCAGGGGCCAGGTGAGCTATATTACCCCAGAGCCATTTCGATCAACAATAATGGTGATATTTACATTCATCAAACTATTAATAATAAGATTTCAATTTTCTCTGATGATGGAATATTTAAGGAGTTTTATAAATTTAAGGGTAGTAAAGTAACTAATATCGGACATAATCCAAATGGTGATCTTTACATTACATGTAATAACTTCAGTATTGTTGGTGCTGATCATGATAGTTTATTTCATATTATACGCTACAATTCTACAGGTGGCTCAGATCTACAATTTGGCAAGCAGATATTTAGGGGTACAATAATGAAAATTCGAAATGTATATTCTTACCCTTTTGCTAGATATGATTGTGTACATGATAGAGTTTTACTTGCATACGATTATCCTTATAAAATATCAATATTTTCAAATGATGGTATTTTAAAAATGAGCATCAACAATAAAACCCAAAGGTTTGTCCCCCCTATATTGCTGCCTGACAAACTATATTTTGCTACTCAAACACATCTTTCAGCAGTGCACAGTTTCCCTAATGGATGTATTTTAGTCATATGGCGAGATGAGGGAGATTCATATGCGGATGAAGTTTTCAAACAGTCCCAATCTTTTAAGCAAGGTGCAACTTATAAGATCAGTTATAAGGAGCAAAAAACATTTTATGATCTTTACAATAGTGATGGGCAATTATTGCAACGTTTCGAAAAATCACCTGATTCCAGTGATATATTGGCTATAGATAAGGCCGGATGCGTCTATATGAATGCTATTGATGTAAATGAGAATCCAGTACTTCAAAAGTATGAAGTAAGTTTCATTGAAAAAACATTGTAAATATTAAGTAAAAAGAGTTATATGGGAGTTTTCAAGGCCTGATTAATCTAAAACAATTAATAGAAAGATTGTTATTTATCTGGGATAAAGATTTAAGATTATTAGTGTGGTGCTGGTTTTTGTTTGTTTAGTGGGTTTCTTAAATGTAGTACTTGAACTCAGGCTTCATTATAAATTATTTTTTTTGCATCACTGTTGTAGAGGTAATAATGATTAATAAAATAGCTTATCTCATTGTTTTAACTTTGACATTAACATTTTGCCAGAAGCAGATTGAGACAAGAGTTGAATTAGTTGATGGCATTAAGCATGTAATAAATGGGCATGAGAATCGGCAGGCTGGTCGTGAAAATATGTTTCAATTTGTTAAATTGTTTGAAATCGGCAAGAATCATAGAGGATTATTTAATCGTCCTACTGAGCTAAAAGTAGCTTCAAATGGAAAGTATTATGTTCTTGACGCAGGCGATAATTCAGTTAAAGTATTTAACAATAAAGGGGTATTTGAATATTCATTTGGGAGCAAAGGGCAAGGGCCGGGTGAATTCTTTCGGGTTAATGATTTAAGTATTTATAATAATACTATCTATATTAATGATCGCGGAAATCAGCGGTTGAGCTTGCATGATCTCAATGGTCGGTTTTTGAGAAGTATAAAAATCACACAATATCATATACATAAAATATTATCTGTCGGTGTAGGTGGTGGCTATGTATTGGTAATACATGGCAGCAGTCAGTTTAATAATAAAGGAGATATGCTCATAAAATATAGAGTGGTTGAAGTGGATTCAAAGTTAAATATATGCACACAACTTTTAAGTGAAGTCTCGATATCTATTATGCATTCATTTATGAAAAACGGTCGATATTTATCTATTGAAAATCCATATTATTTGGTCCCTCGCTATGTGTTATGTGATTCAACTGCATTTTTTTATTCTTGTTTTTATGATTATTTAATCGAAAAACATTCAATTTCTAAAGGGCTTCAATTGAAATTCTCAAAGTCGGATGGAAATATAGTGATTAGTAAAGCTGATAAATTCAAGTATTTTAAAGAAATATTTGATAGTGAAAAAGAATCTTTGTTTTGAAAAAATGAAGTGACTAAAAATGTCTATTTCCCAATAAAAAAACAACCGATTGTCGGGTTATTCTGCTATAATAATTTACTATTTGTAACAAATGAAATGAATAATAATGAGTATCTTATTGACGTGTATTCCCCACATGGTAAGTTGCTGGGAATATCTATATCTGGTAAAAAAATATATTTTGGCGGCAGGGATGTGTTTTATTCGATAGAAAGCGATTTAAATGATTGTTTATATATTGATATATATAAACAATCATTTCAATTGAATTAAGCGGAAAAGAAAAATGAAATCTGGTATGTTGATAAAGCCCTTTAAGGCAGCTTGTATGTCGGAATCTACCCCGACAAATGTAACGGCGATTACATAAAAAGTGCTCCAATTTTATTTCTGGAAAAATGATGTCAAATTACGCACGCGCCCGTTGTCCCGGTGGAACATTTTTCTTCAAGAAAAATCCGGGAAAAGGATTTAGAACCGTGCACCGCAGAAAGGGGGAACGGACTGTTTGGCAGTACCGTTTCCGGGAGCATGTGATGCAAGATGAAGCCGGCCTCAAGCCAGTTAAAAGACTGTCCATATAAGGCAAGGCACGAGACTATCCCAACTAACAGGAGCCGACATGAAAAAACTGTTCTTAAGCATACTCATTACCTCGCTAATCGCTTGTAGCACACATATTCAGAAGCCAGGCCCCCGGATAATACAAAATCCTCACCCTGAAAAGCATATTATAAAAGCACAGCTGGAAAAATTGCATACAATATCATCATCACCCCAATCCCCTTGGGGCGCAATTACCGATGTGGCCCTGACAAATAATCAACAACTTCTAATCTTGGATGCCCCCAACAACTGCGCAATGATAATTAGCCAGGATGGTAAAATCGAGCACACCTTTGGCAAGGCAGGGCAAGGCCCCGGTGAGCTCCGCCGCCCTAATCGGATTATTTGCACGATAACAGATGAAATCATAATTAATGACGCTGGAAACCATCGTCTGAATTATTATACTGCAACTGGCACATTTATCAAGTCTACACAATATTCATTTGTATCAAGAGGTGCGCTTACCTCAGATAATAAAAATAGCATCTACTTAGCCCCCTTTTATTATATGCGCACTCCTGATGACAGCACAGCAAAATCAGCTCTCATCTTTATACCAGACAGCACCACAACACCCGGAGGCTTCGGCCATACATATAACATAGGTAAGTTAAACGGTAATCAGTACTTTTCGACAGCTGCATTGACCAGTCTCGACAATACACTTTACTTCGTAAACACTTGCCCTTATTTGATAGACTCCTGGAACATCAAAGACAAGCCGATACTTATCGCCCAATCCTGTTTTCCGAAACTAGCGTTAGCCCAAGAGATGGATTATAACCAAATACAATCCCTCATGCTTAGATATCTCATTGGTCCCGTCCAGGCCACTCACAATCATGGGCTCTTGGTACATGTCTTGGACTATGAACCAGACTTCATTGAATCATTCAAAAAAGCAGCTGCCCACCGCGTTAAAACCGGTAAGTTTGGCACTGTTCACTCAAAGACCTATCTGGATGTATTTGATACAACGCCAGCTTTTCAAAAACGCCTTGCTTTGCCCGATCAATCAGGCACTCTCAGATACATAGATAGGCAGGGCCAGCTATACTACGAAACATTGACTAATGACGACCTCGCATTAGAGATATATCGTATTACAAACCTTTAGTAAAAGCTGTGTAGTCCGTAGTTGGCCTTGGCCCGGTTTTCATAGGTATGTGCAACGCGGTGCTATTAATCCGGCAATAAAAGAGATGACACTGTAGCACCATGAAATCTCAACATTAATGCAAGGCCTTTTATCGCCGGAGTAATAATGTTAAGTAAAGTATTTTTTTATAATTGTGTTTTTTGTTGTTCGTCTTGTTCGTTTTGTTCGTTGCTAAATTTTTGTTCTTGCAACATTAAGTTTTAATACCAGCCCTCCATTCACTGGGGTGGAGATATAGTAGTTGACGTATGATATTGGGAACTGGCAGCTAACAAAAGAGAAAAAATATAGAGATTAGCAACGAACAAGACGAACAAGACGAACAAGAGAGAAAAAGATATAGAGATTTGTAAGAAACAATATATATAAAATTAATAGCAGATGATATATTTGTATTATTAATCCGGCAATAAAAGAGATGACACTGTAGCCCTATGAAATCTCAACATTAATGCAAGGCCTTTTATTGCCG
>JAGLOF010000145.1 GCA_023139105.1 bacterium | reverse complement strand
TCCAGCCTGCCACCGGACTAGCCGACAGAGTTGCTACGGACAAGCTATCGTAGTATCCGCCTTCAGGGTCTAAGGTAACAACACCGTTTCCAACTATTTGGATATTCAGCTGAAAACGCGCTGTAACAAAAAGATTTTGTGCATGAATGAAAGCAATGGCTGAATCGACCTGTGTATCCGTACCGCCCTCAATAAGATCAGACGGCAGGGGCTCCAGCAAGATATCCACATCAACACCGTGGAGGTCATACAACAATCCGTTATTCTGAAAGCTGATCATGGATCCCAGTTTCACTTCGACGTTGCTGTTGGAGAGTGTTTCAGTGTATGATCTTGCGCTGCCTCCGCCTGTGGGTGTGCCCAGTAAAGTGACATTACGCCACCCTTTCAAACCGCCGGCAAAAATATCACCAGCACTGAAAACATGGCCATTGGTCAACATGATCACAGGTTTATTGTAGAAGAATGTCGCCAGGGGATTGGCAGCCTTGTTGATTACCAGATAATGCCATTCACTGAATTTATCATCAGGCGCATCCCATTCAGGAGTGAAGGCTGTTTTGAAATCCTGAATCGCCTGAAGTTCAGCCTCTCCGAATTTAGAGGGGGTGTTCTCTCTGTACATAAATCGGTTTGCCAGATGATAATAATCAAAGTCCTTATAGAGCCGATACTTGCCGGCATTGGCCACATGGGGAGTATCTGATTCACTCATCAGATAGGGCATCATGGCCATTAAGGCATCCCGTGATCCGCCGTTGTTGTCGCGTAAATCGATAATTAATCCGGTCGTATTCTTAAAACGATGCATCCATGTATTGATCTCAGTCACACCCTCTCCAGTGGAAAAAGTGGGCAGTCTGAGATATCCGATATTGTGTTCTGCCAATAATCGGGAAGCGGACTCCGGCCATTGACCCAAGCTTGGCCTGCGTCCTGTGTTAATCGTAACAGTTTTAAGTTCCCCTGTTAATGATTTCAGTTCCAGTGTGATTGAGCTGGAGATTGGCAGACCGGATTCAGCTCTTACCATATTGATATACGTCAGGGCATCATTCATGGCAGTAAAGCGTTCTCTGTGAGGCGCACTTACGGCAACAAAGATTTTGGCGCGTTCGATCCAGACATCCAGATCTTCCCCGTCAATTTTGGTGAGATAGGGATATTCAGGATCATAATAACCTGAGTGCCAGCCCAGCAGGGCCACAACTCCGCCTTCAGCATCCAGCAGCCTAAAAGGAAGTTCACCGGAAGGTACGTGATTGAAATCAACCCGGGCATGGCCGTCTATAAAGAGTGATACGACCTTTGATATCTCTTTACAAAAATCGTTATGACTCATCCCGTTTTCAGCATCAGCCATGGCTTGAATGGAATCAAGAGCGGCTGCATAACCGTTTGTATCCTGATTATACCAGAAGTAGGAGAAACGGTTCTCAAGATCCGCTCTGAATTGCGACAGATCGGATGCGACCTGTGAGCGGGTTAGCTGTTGGGCTTGAAGGTTGTTGAAAAGCATTATCAATATTAACAGAACAGTAAGACACAGTGAACGCATTTTCATAAGACTATTTCCCTTTTCCCGCAATACCGGCGATTACCAAATCAAATGCACGATTAAGAATTGAATCGGATTGTTCCAGCCAATCGAGGATTTCCGCTTCCATGTAGATATCCGGATCTATTCCGACGCCGTCATACTTTTCACCTGTTCTCTGAAAGGAAGCCATGGTGGAAAGCCGAACCGGTATATCACTATTTTTTAGATTGAATATGATACTGTTGCCGCTCATTCCGCTGCTGGGTGTTCCCACCAGCGTGAAACCGGGGCGTCCCTTGAAGAGAGACACAAAGATGTCGCCGGCACTGCCGCATCCCCAGTCCATCAAGAGCCAGACCGATCTGTCGTAATAATACTTTTCAGGATCGGGATTCATTGCATAATAGTACCAGTCCGTAAATTTATCATCAGGTGGATCAAACTGCGGTTCGAATGTCCTCAGGAAGAGTTCAAGCTGTTCCAGCTCAGCCTGAGTAGTGTCATCTTCAGTTATATATTTGAGCTTTTTGTCACCGACATTGAGTTTGCCCCGGGGATCAAAATCAGTCTCATCCGCGGGAATACGCAGTTTAGCTACATTGCCGATGTAGGGCTTCTCATCCGGCTTCATGAAATAGGGAAAGAGCGTCTTTAAATTAGTGCGCGCGCCTCCCCCGCACTGCCGCGCATCGATGATCAGGGCATCGGTTTTTCTGAATCGGGGCATCCACTCATCAATCAACTGAACCAGTTCCGGCTCTCTCGACGTACTTTGAGAGTAGATGCGAAGATATCCGATATTACCGGGCAGGAAGCCACTCTCTTTACCCAGACCGAATGCTTTCTTTTTATCGGGCTGTTCCGAAATGATTGGAAGAGTGATTTGAGTGTAACTTCTTTTATCTTCTGATTCCAGTTCAATCCGGATGGAATCTGCATCATCCAGCCCCAGCTCACTGCGTAAATAGCCGGCATAAGGTAGGAGTTTGACCATATTTGACCAGCGGTAGGACTTTGACGCACCATGCCCAACAGTAATTTCGACAGCTTTCTTCTGCCACTCTTCAATGGACACACCGTCCATAGTGCGTACATAGGGATAGTCTGAATTGAGAAGATCCGATTTGTCCCGTTTGAATACAAAGATCCGATCATCTTTGAAACCGAAGCCTGCCGGGATATAGCGCTCAGGCATGAGTTTCATATATCCGCTGATCCGCGCATGGGAATCCCCCAGAAGCTGAATAAATTTACGAATCTGTAGAGCGAGAACCGGTACAGAGATCTCTTCAGGCAGATTCGCTTTCATCTTTTCTAACACAGCAATGTGATCGAGATCGACCGACCAGATATAGGAATGCCGGTCGCTGATCAATCCGGCAAGCTCGTCCAGATCAGCTGACGCTTCAGCGCAACTGAGGGTTTTTACGTCATTGATTGCAGGCCGGGTAAACAGAAAATCATATTCACAAACCTGGGAAATAGCGTTTGATGCGGCAAACAACAATACAAGACTACAGATAATGTTCAGTTTTTTCATAGAGATTTACCCTCTAATAAATTACTTAAAATCTTCAATGCCTTTTCAAAAACATTATCCCGCCCGTTTTCAAGAAAATATTCCGGCTCCGGATAGATCAGATAATCGGGATGAATGCCGTTAGTGTCGTACAGGGCACCTGTTCGCTGAAAGGATATCATAGATGCACAACGCACTCTAAGCTTGGAATGAGCAAGCTGAAACCTCTGCGATCTTGCACTGCCGCCGCCGCTGGGTACGCCGGCCAGTTTAATATTATCCCGCCACCCTTTCAAAGCTCCCAGAAAGATATCCGTGGCACTGAAACAGCTGGTATTGCAGAGTATGATAACAGGCTTATCATAATGGTATCGTTCATCATCCTGCCATTTGGACAGCAGCACAAAATGCCAGTCGCTGAACTTGCCTTCAGGCGCAATCCATTGGGGCGTAAATATCTCCATGAATTTCCCGATTGCATCCCGTTCCAGTTCATTCCAATGAGGATCAGCCTGGCGGTAGGCGAACCTGGCAGCCAGATGATCTTCGTCAAACTCTTCAAAAAGCCTGTAGGCGCAGACATTGGCGATACTTGGGGTATCATCAGAACTCATCAAATAGGGATAGAGAGCCAGAAGCCCGGCCCTGGATCCTCCGCTGTTACCTCTCACATCGATGATTAAACCGTTGGTATCCCTGAATTTCGGCATCCACTCTTCGATAAGCTCAACAGCCGATCCGCGACCTGAAAAAGTACTGATCCGCAAATATCCAATATTATTCTCAAGAATACCTGTCTCTTTAAAAGTCAGCCTCCCCCCGCGTATTCTCTCAGTTGCGACAGCGAGACGCACTGTCCGTGTCTGCGTCAAATCCATTGAGAGTAATTCCACATCCAGTGAATCTGTTATGGGAAGATTCATTTCCGCACGCATGGCCTGAACGTTTCTGACATTACGCAGTCCCTGCCGAAACCGGTACTGGGGCGAACCCTGGGCCCTGAATGCGGCCCCTGCCGCGATCCACTCTTCAATGTTGCGATTGTCAATTTTGTTAAGAAAAGGAAAATCAGGTACAAGAAAACCAGTGCGGTCCGGTTTTACGGCTACGACCCTGCTACCGGAGATATCAACGAGAAAGGGCAGATACCCTTTATCAAATTTCAAAGGAGCAATACCGGCATGTCCGTCAATGAACATGCCGATTATTTTCTGAAGTTCATACGCCAGGTCATTGGCCCTTAACCCATCCGCTCCTTTAATCCGTACTGCATTGATGGCTGATACATAATCGATGCACGTGGCTTTCAGGTAGGCGAACTGCTTCTCCAGCCGCCTCTGAAACTGATCCAGATCCTCAACTACCTGCAAGGCGGTTAAAAATTCCGGCGGTTCCGGTTTAGGCTGTTTTGCATGTTGCGCAAACACATTCGAGATTGAAATTGTTAACAACAGGATAAACCAATAGCCTCTCTTCATGTTGAACCTCTGTTTCATTAAAGATGAATTGTGCGCTTTTCCTGTATGATGACATTATCCACTATAATAGTGGGATCCCACATGAGCAGATCATAGTGTGTGGGTGCCACAACATTTCCACCCAGAGTATAGTTGGTACCGATGCCGATATGTATAGTACCTAACACACCTTCATCATCCAGCATCACGCCAGTCAACCGGGCATTGGGATTGAGCCCAATACCCAGTTCTGCGATATTTAAGCAGTTTGGATCACCGTGGCTCATCAGGTCCGCAAGTAAAATATCAGCCTGTGAACCTCCCTTCATCTCTGTGATGAAACCATCTTTGATAGTGCAAACGACAGGTTCATCCAGAACGCCAATCCCGAGATAGGGTACACTGGCGTCGGCAATCAATGTGCCATTGGCAGTTCCTTCAATGGGTACTACATTTACTTCAATATCAGGAACAGGGGCCAGTTCGCCCGGGCCTGGAATATTAGTCAGAACATTGGCTTTTCGTCCTTCAATGGAAAAAGTTAACTCTGTCCCTTTGGGTGATGTCAACCGAACGTGATTTCCTGACTTGAGCGTATCACCCCATTTCCTGCAGATATGGGCCTGGGCTTCAAAATCAGTCTTCATCAGGGCCGGGCAGGCAAAAATATCATCCGTCCAGGATGTCATCAGTATGGCTCTGGCCCCGGCTTCCAAAGCATTTCTCATGGCAATAGTATGAGTGATTGACACATCCACAGGTGAAAATATAATATCCGCACCGCGCATGGCTTCGGCAATATGGACCGGCGGTTCCTGTCCATGATGTGATCGGCGAGACATGCTGTATAGTTCAACATCAGCACCCTTTTCTTTAACGGCCTGTTCCACATAATGGGCATGATGCAGCCGGACATTGTCTGATACAATAACAACCCGTTCACCCTTCTTTACTCTGCCATTTACTTCAACTAAACTTTTTGCACCCGCAAGAAACAATTCTTTATCCACTATGTTACTCCTATTTATTAACTCTAATCAATGTGTTTTAAATCTTCTTTGGAAAATTTATGAAAAAATTTATCAAACAAAATGGCTGTAAAACCGCAAGCCGTGCAGTTGGTTGTAGTACGGAACATATCCGGAATACCACCGGAAAGAGCAATCCAGGTAGTGATGAATGTACTCTTCATCGGCTCTTCAATACCGAGCATGGATGCAAAAAGCGTACTGCTCCAAAGGGCCGTGCCCATGCCTGCGGGTAGTCCGGGAGCGGCTATGGTAAAGAGCACCATTGCGGGCCATGCAATAAGCAGAAGTGTCCAGCTGATCTCAATTCCATATATATAAGTAAGAATAAAAGGCGCATAGGCCACATAGGCCAGGGTGCTGGCGTTCATCTGAACTACTGACCCGAAAGGGATGATGAAATCGGCCACTTCATCTCTGATGCCGTATTTACGCGCACTGGCAAGATTGACCGGCAGAGTTGCCATTGATGAACAGGTTGCCGCTGCAAACACAGCTGTCGGTAGGTAGTATTCTTTTAACATTCTAACAACCGGAATTTTGGCGAAAAGTTTCAGAATTACAAAAACATAAAACGCAAACCAGACAAGACAGAGAAACAACGTGTACAAAGTCATAGTTAAATAATGGCCCATACCAACACGAGCACCAAAACGGACACCTATGCTGACTCCCAGGCAAAGTATCAGAGGAATGATGACATAACCAATTTTGGTTCCCATTCCCTTTATTCCCTCTTCAACCCGCCCTAAAAAGCGATAGAGAGCCGGTATCCAGACGGCGATAACACCTATTACCACGGCCAAAACTATTGCCAGTAAAGGGAGTGAAGCACTATGTTGCTGTCCTATCGCTTTTAGCATTTGGCTGGCTTCAGCCAGGGCGCCTCCACTATCGGCAGTCTTAAGAGAAAAAGGCACTTTAAATAGAAATGATGAAATTGCCAAACCAAATAAGCCTGCAACTGTAGAAGTAAAGACCTCCCATCCGATAACAGCACCTGCAAACTTGCCGGCAAGTCCGCGTTTCACCAAGGTAGCCACGGCCGGACTGAGAGCAGCCAATATTAATATGGGAACAAATTTAATAAAAACTTGAATAAATGTCGCTGTTCCCCGGGAAATAAAACCGAGTTGACCGGGCAACAAGCCTCCCGCAACAATCCCCAGAATCAGAGCTGTAAAAGTCCAGACATATGGCGGGACTTTTCTTAAAAACTTCAAACGACCTCCATCATCTCATTTCATACAAAATCAATAGATTTGGGGGATTCCAAATTCGAATCCCCCAATTAATATTATTTTCAGTGCTGAACTATTTGACCAGCATCATTTTACATGTTTGAGAAAATCCATCAGCTTCCATGCGGTAGAGATAGAGTCCTGCTGCAGCTTCTGTCCCATCTGCATACCTGCCATTCCACTTTGTTTCAAATGAACCGGCGTTTCTGGAACCATCAGTCAATGTGGCAACTTTCTGACCGGCAAGGTTGTAGATCGTGATGCGAACCATGGATCTTTTTGACAGATGGAATTGAATACTCGTCTCCGGATTGAAAGGATTCGGGTAATTGGCTTCCAACCGGAACTGATCAGGATTAAATCCTGTTTCTAACTGTTCAACAGCAGTGCTGCTGGGATCCCATCTCAGATCGCCCATGGCTTTGCCGTCGCTTGCCGCGGTAAGAACCGGTGAACCGGCGGTCAGGGTGAAGTCGCCGTTTGCCCCATCTGTAAAGAGCGGATCAACAGCCAGATTGCCATCTTCAGTGATTGCGGCAGCACCCCGAATGTCAAAATTGGCTGTCAGGTTGAAGAAATCAGAGTAACTGACAACAAGCTGTGTTCCCGCATCAGCCCGAATACCTTCCTCATCGGGTGAATTGGCGATAATGGAATTGGAAATTGTGCCAGCCATATTATCAATGCGCATTGGTTGTCCTGCCATGTTGGCAATGGTCACATGGTCAAGCAGCAACGTCGATTTTGTACCAGCACTATCCGCAACAAATCCTTCAAGCCGTAACGCTCTGGCTGAAATATTGGTAAATGTGCAATTTGCAATTTCCACTGCCAAGGCACCGGGATTGGCAGGCACGCCTCCGTCTCTCTCCACCCAGATACCGTACCCGTTGTTATCGGCGGGCATGACATTTTTGAAAACAGAGTTTTCGATATGAAGAAGCTGAAAGCCTGTTTCTCCATCATCCACATGGATAATACGCGATTCACCTCTTGACGTATTCGTGCCGTCAAAATCATGAAAGATGCAATTGTTAATGATAAGATTATTGAATGCAAAGGTACCGTCAGCATTGAGACCAGGATCGTTGAATATGCCTTTACCGGTCGTGTTCTGCCCATCAAAATCAATCCCGGCCAGGCTTAAATTATGCTTTAAAATAATAAATGTTTCACCCGCTGTTTTCCAGACCGGCATGGTGGCCAGCCCGTCAGCGGCTTTTATGGAGATGTCAATTTCTATTGTCAGAGTTGCACTTTCCGTATACTCGCCGCCGTCCGTTGCCAGGATAAGTACATCACCGTCAGCAGCACCTGCCAGTGCCGCCGATATTTGATCAGCCCCGGCCTGAACCTGAATATCAGCCGCGTTCACGCCCTGTACAAAAATCAGCGCTATTGCTACCACATACATTAACTGTTTTACCTTCATCATTTCCTCCTCATTAAGATTTAATTATGAGCTCGATGAATCAACCTCACCACCCATTCAACCCGATATTATAACTGGTTGACATCACCCCCTTTCATCTTCTATAACGACTCTTTACAGATCAAAATTAAAACTGATCCGGTTAACATCCTCGAACCACTTCATTTTACTGTAGCCGTAATCGAATCTCCCTTTAAATCCCGCATATTCAATGTTCAGACCAAATCCAAAACTAAATGACTCAATATCATGGTTGGATTTGTAACCGCATCGCAGGGCAAACTTATTCAGGAGAACCAACTCCGCGCCAGTATACACTCTCTCATAGTTGTCATTGGGATGCAAAACATCCACGGCGACATTCAAATTCCAATGTTCATGATTCTCCATAAATAAATCGGCTATATCCATGGAGAATCCCATACGGACTATAAAAGGCATCTGAAATTCTTCAAAGTAGTACTTCATATCAGTTGAAAAATTCTGGAATGCAAAGGCAAAAGCAAGGCTCTTGAAACCAGAGTAATAGATACCCCCAAAATCAAATCCAGCATGTGTAAGACTCCAATTTTTGGTTTTGTAGATATTATTGTATCCTCCGGTTTCCGTATCAACTTCACTGTGACTTACATACTCAGCACTCCCAAGATTCTCATGGGCCAGTTTTATCTTGCCGCCAAGAGCAACCCGGTCGCTGAACCGGTATGCATAGCTCAGCCCCACTGCATATTCCGCAACGCCGATATTGCCGGTCAGCACGTATCCCCTGGAATCAATGCTTCTGTCAACACGGCGTGTGCCCTCTATATGTCCGTAATCCATAGAAACCAAATCAATACCAACCGTACCCAAGCGGCCCAATCCATAAACAACGCCGATCCCGTAAACTTTGGTATCTACCAGATAGTCCACCTGATTGGCGACCATGGCAAAGCCCTTAATATCAGCTAGAACCGCCTGATTATAGAAGATCCCCTGAATACCGCGTACACTGGCCACAGTGGCATCTCCCATAGCGTTTCCACGGGCACCCAGACTGATCGCCAGATAGGTCATTCCGGTCTGCCCTTCTTTTTTTACATCTTGAGCATATATCATTGCCTGGAACAGAAACAACCATCCCAGCATTAATCCTGCAATTTTCATTTTATAGTTCATCTGAACTCTCCTATCTCAAATGGCTACCTGATTACAACAAACTTGCCTTTAGCGATGCCCAGAAAATTATCATTGGCATCCCATCCTTCAACCAGATAAAAGTAGACACCAGACTTGATCAGTTGATGGCTTTCAGTAATCTGGAACCAGGCTTCATCACCTGAGCCGTATATGGAATAGCTTTTTGTGGGATCGGGATGATCAATTTCCGCAACCTTGTCGCCGTGAATGGTGAATATCCTGATCTTGGCACGGGTGGGCAGACCTACGAATGAGATCTGATCCTTCAGCTCCCAGGCGTCATCCTGAGCTTCATATCTTCTGAGATTGGCTTCACCGCCAAACGAAAGTCCCCGATAATGATAAGGATTGGGAACCACGTAGATGGAATCCATGCTTGTCCCTGTCTGTACACCGGGTTTCACGGGACTCATATGACGATTGAGATAAGGACTTGACTCCAGGGGTTGACCGGGAATGAGCCCAGTAGTATTGTTAGAGCCATTGCTGTATGCACTTACATAGTAGTAGTAACTGTTCATGAGCTCTACATCATGATCGATGTACTGGGTTGCCAGCGGATTCGAGCCCTCTCGCGTGTCGTGAACTAACTCATAGAGATTGGTGTATTCATCTTTGGTGCGGTAGACCCGGTAACCTGCCAGACCAGGCTCATCACTTACATCTTCCCACTTGATTGTCACTTGACCCACGCCGGGAACAATGTCAATACCGGGTGACCTTGGCGGTGACGGGACACGATCCAGACCGTTGCGCCAGGCCCATTGGGCACGACCTGCCGCCTTGAACAGAGAATCACGCCCAGTGCCGATCAACGCATCTTTTGCCTCATCGCCGGTTAAACCCTCAAATTCAAGAGTTCCTTCAACCCACTTGGCACCTTCTGTTTTAGCCAGTTTCCGGTTAATGCCGCCAGCAGCATCATAGAGCACGATATTCACTTCTTCTCCATAGGGGATATCATAGGGACCGATGGAAAAAGTGACATATGATTCACGGGCGTCCAGATGATCAGGTCCGGGATACTCACCCAGATCGGACCCAATGGTTTTTCTTTTACAACTCAAAAAATTGTACTTGCCAACATCCGAATGCCAGTAGAGGTCGTCCATCAAATCCTCGGCCTCACATATCACTGTGGCCGGCTGAGCAGCATCATTGGCTCTATTATTAAATGCCATGTCAGCATGCAGAAGGCCGAATCCGATATATTGATAAGAAAGGAATTCTCCTGATCCGGTAAACTCTCCTGTCGCCCCATCCCGTTCCACATCGGGTTTTCCAAGATCATCCCATTCAGCACCCTGATTGTATCCGTCTGCCCTGTTTCCCATGGCATCGCCATCATAAACATAACCGATCTTGAGGCTGTCTCCCGACTCTGATCCATAGTAATGGGCCCAGTGAGTGTAGTCGCGGATCACATAGTAACCTATTCTTCGCGACGGGCATGCATTGTAGAGAAAACCGAAGTACACACCCTTCAGATCCTGCATCCGCTGTTCCGGTGTATTGGTGGTGTCGTCGTCAAAGTTTCCGTTATTCCTGAAATTATAAGTCTGAATGATATAATTGCTGTGATTGGGATTAGCAAAGGCGTACGACCGCTTTGTCACCTGAATGCCAATGCGTGTGGCATAAATGGTTTCAATCATTTCATCTGCAATCAGATTCCCGTCAATAATGGATCCCAACTGGTGATCATTGGGATGCCTCTCATTCTTCAGGTTGATCAGAATATCAGGCAACGGTTTACGGATATACTTCCGGTTGGAGAGCGGTCTGGTATACCCGGGATCCGATCTGCCCACACCATTCTGATTGACAAAAGCATCATAATAGACGGAATCAACATTGGGATCAGCGTAATCAATAAAATCCTTGACGCCGATCCACAATCCGCGTCCTCTGTTATTGTAATTTTTAGTCTCTCCTGCAAAGTCACCGGCAGGATATGTGAAGCGATGAAAATTATCATCGCCTGAGGAATAGGTCTCCGTATCCCAGCGGGTCACCCAGATATTGTTGATCAGATGGGATTTCATCTGACCGAATACCAGAGGCGTGACCATTAGAGCCATGAACAGTACGACGATCTGCTGTTTACCATTATTCATATTCTACCTCCTGAACTAATCCACAATGTGTGGATCAGAGTTTGATTCGAAGTCCCAATGTGAAAGTTCTGAGTTCACCACGATACAATCCCCAGTCCCGCCAAGTCTCAAGTATTTTGGGATCACTGACGTCCTCGGAGCCCACCTTGTTGGTTTTACCGTTCATGTACAAATCATCATAGTATGCAATGTGACCGCTGAAACCGGATTGTCCTCCGGAAGCCAGAGAGGTCGGGATTGAAGGCGGATAACGGTATTTGCTGACCAGGAAGTTCGTCACATCCAAATAAGCTTCAAAACGCAAGTCCCTCAACTTGAATGTTCTAATCAGGCGCAGATCGGTACTGACATAGGGTATGGTGTAAAAACGTACATCCGGATGACGGCGACGGAACTCCACATCGGGATGCGATGTCAGACGCGGTCCTCTATAATTAATTCGGAAATTGGCTGAAGTGCCGCCCAGAATGTCAAATCCCCAAATTTTGGGACCCCAATTAAAAGGAGCACGCAGAGAAATCATACCCGAACCTCTGGAAACCGGAGGACTGAAATCAGCCTGGGGTTTACCGAGATACATATCTTCCAGTGTGCGAACAGGTCTTGAACTGCCCAGAAACCGATAATCGTAATCGGCTTCAGCCTGTTTAGTCAGATACCAGTTCAGGAAACCTGATATAAAACGTCCACCGTCTTTGCGAATCTCTATCTCTACACCTTTTACATCCCGCCAGTTGATATTCTCATAGGTTCGCACCCAGTCACCGGAATTGAAAAGATTCATATAGGCCACAGATCCTGCATTATCGCGGTAATCCTTATAAAAAGCACTGACATGAACCTGGAGAAAACCAAAGAAACTCTGGTCGTAACCCAATTCATAGGCAATTGTTTTTTCATAACCAAGGTTTGAATTTGGAAAAATCTCAACCCGCTGATCTCCGCCGTTGAGTACCCTGCCATACAAGCGGTTCATATCCGGTATGTCTGCAAAATGGCCCCAGTTGAAAAATATTTTCGATGTCACAGTAATGGGAAATGAGACACCTATTCTCGGACTGATATCGACACGCGTCTTACCTGGAACCGTTGGATAGATTCCATCCTTAACTGCAAGGTAAACCGTCTTTGAACCTCTGTCCTGAGTCAGCCAAGCTGTACTCAGCAGCTCATCAATGTCGAGAAGATTGGAATTGGGGGTATAGGTATCCAGCCGCAGACCGATATTGGCGACCAGCCCCTTGAATTCAATCTTATCCTGGATATATCCGCCAATTTGAAGCGGTTTGACGTGATACTGGCTGAGGTACTCTTCCGCAGGATTGTCACGTCTCCAGTGAATGCGGTTTTGAAAGACATCCTGGATACTCATTTCCAGGCCGGCTTTCATTTCATGACTGTGATGGAACTGATTAGTGTATGAAGCTTTTAACTCATAACGCTTCGCCCATGAATCATCCCAGGTAAATCCCGATCCGTACGACTGCTCCCAGACATCATGTCCCATCTTGATGCGCAGGGCGTCAAAACCCAGAGCCCGGTTTCCGTCTGCAGGACTAATCCAACCACTCTGGGGATTGTGAATATAGGAAGAGTCTCCATCAGCATCCACAAACCAGCGTCCATCAGTAGCTGCTTTGGGACGCTTTTCTTCCCATGCACTTTCATGATAACTGGCTGAAACCTCAAAAAAACTGGTTGGACTGAATACATGAGTCAGTCTGGCACCGAACATAAGGGTACGCTGATCAACCAGGTCCATACCCCCGCCATAAAAAATCTGACGATTATTGACTCCCGTATAAGAAAGGCGTCCCCCTGATTCAAGACGGCTTTGAGAACCGCCGTCTTCAACAGAAGAAACCTTGGAATAGACTCCGTTGAGAACCAGCCTTGTACTGGCACTGAGAGTATTGATCCATTTCAAATTGAAGCTCAAATTCTTATAAAAATCAACTGGCTGGGGATATGTAAAAGGACGTTTCTCATAACGCATACCAGCTGTAAAGCCGCTTTTCCACGGCAACATCTTAATGGGCCCACTGGCAAACAAATCCAGATTGTGCCCTGTCCGGGCCTGATAATTGACAGGGACATGCGTATATTCCCAAATCTCTTTCAATTGTTCAGATGTAAAATCATTTTTGGGATTCATATCATTGGCAAACACGTTCTCCCAGTAATCCCACCCAGCCCACTGAATATCGTATTGATCATACCCGTCGATAAATGCCAGGGTATCTCCGGTAAAAGCACCTGAACCTGTGCGCAACGCCATATCCGGAGAATTCTGCCAGTCATAGACGCTGGGTCCTGCATGAAGGCTCTGGGGTGCTAAGTATTGATAATCGATATTGAATTTAAACTTAGCGCCGGGGTCTTTGGTAATCACATTGATGATTCCCGACCTGGCCTGCCCGTATTCAGCATTGTAACCGTTCCGCATGATCTTGATCTCTTCAACCACGCCGTAGTTCACAGGAAAATAAGAACCGCCTTTCTTGAAGTCACGCATGGAATAGCCGTCTACCATGGCCAGTACTTCACGGGGATCGGCCATTCTCAAAGTTAACTCCCCCTCTTCAGCTGAACCGCTAACTCCAGCCTGCATAGTCAGCATATCTTCGATCCGATTAACCATAGGTGTGTTTTGAATTTGCTCAGCGGTTACTACTGATTCCGTTGCTGAAACATCCACCTGAATCAAATCTCTTTTAGCAACTACAACAACAGCTTCTCCCTCAACAACCATCGTTTCAAGCGTGAATTTAAGATTCACACTTCGATCAGCAACAACCTGAATTCCACTTATTATTTTTGCTGAATAACCCATCATCTGAACTTTGACATCATATTTGCCCGGCGGTACATTGAGTATTGTAAAATTACCGTTTATATCAGATGCAGCACCCAATAAAGTGCCCTGAATCATTACATTGGCAGCAAAAATTGGTTGATTAGTTTGAGCATCCAGAACAATTCCACGAATCTTTCCGGTAGTTCCGGAAATTAGATACCCTGAAACAACAAACAGCAAAAACAAAATCACAATCTTTCTAATCCTGTCCCCTCGTTGATTCATATCTACCTCCTGATTTTTAGCCGTAAACATAATTGTTTTTTATTGATCACTTACTATTAATAATTAAACAGTCATTCAATTTAAATAAGCACTCAATAATGACACAAACTGTTTCATTGATTTTATAGTCTGATTCAAAAAGTTTCATACTAGATCAAAAGAAATGCCGCGCCCTTTTGTTTCATAAAACAAAAAAACCGGACTATTTGTTTCATCTCAATATAAAAAATATATCACTATTACTGTCTCATGTCAAGAAGATTTTATGTTTTAACTATTTTTTTTCCCAAATGCTCCTTTCTTACATGCTCCAGAGACTCTATTCTTTTTAAAGTTTTATTTTTCTGGTCCATGCCAATTTGGCCGCTAAGAGCATAAAAAACAACCAGCATTGCCATAATTGAATTAGAAACCGTTGAGCTGTCTACAGATACCTGCAACAAAATATCGGCATACTGAACAATTTGATTTGTTGCTTTATCAGTCACTGCAATGACATGCATTCCCTTTTCTTTTGCATAACTTACCGCCTGAATTGTTTCTTCACGATATGGAGGAAGGGAAAAAGCAATAATTAAATCATTTTTTGATAAATTAATGAGCTGCTCTGCAATACGAATAGGTCCGGGAATAATAAAACTGGACTTTACAGACACCCTGTTCAACAAGTAAGAGGCCATTTCCGCCAGGAATGATGAAATCCCGACTCCCATGGTATAAATCTGATTCTTTTGTTCAATCAATTGGATTGCTTTTTCATACTGCTCAAAATCAAGGAGTTGGAGTGAGGTCTCAATATTATTAATAGTTTCTCCAGCAATGATATGTAAAAGGTTAGAGACATCATCACCGTCAGAAAGGATGGATTTAAAACGGTGAATCGGCGACATCTCCTGCCGGATGCTTTCCCGGAAGATAGACTTTAACTCCTGATATCCTTGATACCCCAATCTTTGAGCCAGACGAATAATTGTCGCCTTACTTGTCTTCAATTCTTTTTCAAGTTCCCGGACAGATGACAGTGCAAATTCATGAGGATGCTCAACAATATAATTCGCAATAATTTTCTGGGATTTGGTTAAATATGGAATCTGATACTGAATTCGTTGTTTTAACTCTTTTAAACTATCCTGCATAGTTATCCTTAAACTGTTTATCATACACTCAGAATGTTTTTAATATAGTAACTCTATATAAAAATGTCAAATTTATGTAAAATACAGCAGTGATCCAATCTATTTAACCCACAATAACATTCAAAAAGTATGTTTAATGCTGAAAATCAAGACTCTTCCCGGCCATTCTGTATCATAATTGGCAATTTTTGCAAACGGCGGGCTGTATATTCTTGAGTTAAATATATTATTTATTTTTAACTCGAAAAATGTTTTTTTAAATCTAAAGTTTGTAAAAACATCAACTTTAGTAAAAGCATCAGCATTTTGCGGCCTTCTGTCTTCTTCATTTATACATGTCTGGTATTCCTTAGGCTTATTCCTGTGAGAATAATAAATCAAATTTACACCCAAATTATATTTTTTGAATATCCGGTATGATGTTAAAAGATTGAATGTAAATTTACTTAAAAAATACAGATCGTGTTTTTTAATATCATATTCAAATTCGGGAACTATAAAATTGGGTATTCCCCCCATTTCTTCTTTTGCAGACAATAAATAGGAAGCGGCTAAGATGATACTTAAATTATTTACCGGGTATAAAACCGAATTAAATTCTAAACCGGAAATATTCCTTGACTTAAAATTTAGATTATATTCATCACTACCTTCAAGTGTATCACCCCTTAAAACAGTTATGGAAATCTCTTCGATAAAATCTCTATATGAATTTGTGAAGAAAGTTAAATTAAAATTTCCTTTTGTAAATGTGTATCCGGCCTGAATTTCAAAGGTATTTAAATGTTCAGGCTGTAGTTCTTTATTTATTACTCCAACTTTCAGGTACTCTCTATAAACCGGAACCCGGTAAGCGGATCCATAAAGAAGTTTGCCATAAAATTTATTTTTTTGCCCTGTTAATCCAAGCCGGTAATTAAACTGGTCATCAAAACGGGACATTGTGTTATAGCGGATGCCGGTTGTTAATATAAGATTACTGTTTATTTCCCATAAATCCTGAATAAATATTCCGATATTATTACGTTTCACATCATCTTCAATATTCTTTTTCCACTCTCCCTTTTCATAAGAAGGCAAATAATTAATTGTTCTGCTTTTTATTTTTTCCGATTCATCATGCTGATATGAAAACCCTAAAGTTAATAAGTGTTTTTGCCATTGGTATAAATAATCACAATCAATTCCATATAGAATTGTATTATTAAAATTTTCCTTTTTTCCTTCCAATGTCCTTTGGGGAACACCCTCATCTAGAAAATAAAAACTGTATCTCTTAAAAAAGATATAATTATAATAAGCCTGAATATTAAATTTGCCCATATTTTTAAAGTCTTTTTTATAAGAGACTGTTCCATAAACCGGAATTCTATGTAAACGTTGATCCCTATCAGATTTATGCGCGGTATATGGATAGTAGTAATCATTAATTGTTCCCATAAAAGAAAAATTGCTACGTTTGTATTTTAACATAAAATACTTTTTCTCACGATGCTGGTCATGTTCGAAACTGGTTCCATCCCTGGTCAGTTCCGGATTAAAACCTTTACTATAAAAATACTCACCATACCCGTAAAAACCTTTTCCGCTTCCTTCTACTCCAATTGTGTATGGATAATATTTGTTTTCTTTTTCATATTTACCTTCTATATCACCCCAGCTTTTTCCAAAACCGCCATTGCTATTGATACTAAAATGAGTTTTTTCATCCGGTTCAATATTTACATTTGATTTAGTAGTTATATAAATAATTCCCGCAAAAGCGTTAGCACCATATAAAACTGAACCGGGGCCGTTAATAACTTCTATTCTTTCAATATTATTCAATGTGACTGCTTCATTAATACAAAAACTTCCATAATAACTATCCCTTACCGGAACACCGTCAATAAACAGCAGCACTTTACTGTTATACCGTGACTGCACACCTCTTATCCAAACAAGGTTTACTCCGGTCATATATTCCTGAATCTGGATTCCCGGTATAAAAGACAATACATCTCGCAGAGTCGTAAGTCCATATTTTTCAAAATCCTTATTGGTGAAAACTCTTACAATACCGGGACATTTATTGATTGATATTTCAGATTTTGTAGTTGTTGTTACTTTAACATTCATAAGCTCTTCAAGTGACATTTTATAAAGCTCAGCCAATTGCACTTTCTTAGCATCCTGAGAATAACCAGGTATGGATTGCAGCAATAAAAAGATCGCGATTAAAATCGTCTGTAATTTGTAGAATAGAGGTGATAAAAAAGTAAATTTGTAGCGAGTGTATCTCATTTTGTCCTCCAGACTGATTACACAATTATCCGCAAACTCTGAGCCTACTTCTATTTACAGATTAATCAACTCTCCAGAGATATTTTAAAAGTCATACATCAGTTTTAATATAAAATTCCGTCTGTTCTGCGGCATTCGGGCCGCATAATAAACACCATCCGCACTTCTGACACCCGGATGGAAATATTCTGTATTAAAAACATTATTGATGGCCAGTTGTAGCGATATACCTCCGATTATATTTTTATAAGTAATGGCGCCATGAAAAACAGTATATGCATCGATCACATCAAAAGGATTATTCGAAATAGTGGTTTCTTCCCCGGTCTTTCGTTCTCCGACATAATTCATTCGTAAGTTCAGATTTAGATGATCAAAGTATCTGGCATTGATGCCAAAATTAATTCGATGACCGGCTATATCCCCAATTCTGATATCTGATTCTCCTTCCGTGTTTTGCGGATCAGAATATGTATAATATAGATAAGCATCATAATTAGAATTCTTATATTTTGCTCTGATCTGTGTACCCCTGATTTGAAGAGAGCCAATCGCTCTGTGTTGAGTAGTTGTACCTCCTCCATATGCTACAGTGGCAGTACCGACTACATCACTACACCAGGAATGATAGGCTGTAATATCTGCAAATAGATTTTTGGTTACATACCAGCCTAAACTGGTCTCAAGATTTTTAACTCTCTCAGGTTCAAGAGTCGGATTGGGTAATTCCCTTCCACTGGTTGTCGAATATTTTGTCCAGTTATCTGCATCTTTAAAAGCCGTCGAATAAATTGCTTTAGCAACAAACCCGGAAGGTGAGTAAACAAATGCAATTTTAGGATTTAAGACCGTACCGTATCCCCCGGTTTTTCTTATTTTGTTATCATCAATGCGGCCGCCAAGAACCAGACTGAGATTTTTCTTTGGTTTGTATGTGGCTTGAGTATAGAATCCGATGTCTCTATGCTCATAATGATTTCCACCTGGCAGCCCTGTACCGGCTTTGTCTCTCGGGAAACCCCTCTCACTGGGATTCTTCTCCAGACTACTGACATATGTTCCTTGAATATGGCTGCTCCTATATTCCAGTCCGGCAACCAGCCTCCATTTCTCGGAGGGGGTGTACACCGTATTAAACTCCGTTCTTAACTGCCTGGACCGTACATACCACCAGCTATCGTCCCAGTAAGACTGTGCGGGTGAGGCAACATCTACAGAGTCAACGGCTATCAAATCATCCAGGCCATACTCGCCATTAAAATAACCTATATAATAAATATCTCTACTATCTCCATCAAGAACATGATTCTTAAATCGTGTAAAGCTTGAGAACGTAAGTTTTTCATTCAGTTTAGTCTCGTATTTCACATAAAGAAATGTATTGGCGGGAATCCATCTTCCACCACAATATAAATTATAATCGTCACGATACCAGGCACCATAGCCTTCATCCCGTTTCCAGGTTTGAAAACCCAGTGTAAAGTCCTGAATTTTGAGTTTGGCATGGATCAGCCAATCATCTGTGGGGTTGCTATAATGGGGCTTCTCAAATCCGACATGAGAAACATTATAATAACCCTCTCTATCTAATCTCATGGCTAAATTTATTAATGTCTCATCATTTGTACCCAATCTGTTTTTATAATAGTCAACATTGTAAGCATCTAGGTTGTAATCGAAATCTTGAAATTTTGACAAATCCATTTCATCGGATTTATATACACGCCCTGTCAGTGTGAAAGAAACCGGCTCATATCTGGCCGCTACTGTGATATCAGTATACCTGGTATTCCATGTTCCATAAGCAATCCGGGAAATGACCCCAAAGTGTTGTCCTTCTTTAATGATATCTTCCGGATCTTTGGTGATAATATTTATAACTCCCACAAAAGCATTTGCACCATATATAGTAGAGGCAGGTCCGTAAACAATTTCAACTCTTTTAATATTACTAATTGGGTATTGACGTGAAATCCAGGCAGCACCTTTCCATAAATCATTTTCTTCAATACCATCAACTAATAACAGTGTCCTATCTGTATTGTTAGATCTGTACCCTCTTTGATAAATTTGAGAATAGATCGTCCCATTTCCACGCGAGATATCAAAGCCGGGCAGGTCGTGCAGCAGTTGTTCTACATCGACGTATCCTCTCTGCCGAATCTGCTCTGATGTAATTATTTCCATAGTTGCAGGTGCTTCAATAAATCTTTGTTCATGCTTCGATGCTGTAACGATTTTAATATCCATCAACTCTTCAATAGACATATTAACAAGATCATTTAACTGTATTTTATTGATTTCCTGAGAAGAACAAGGGGTGAATTGAAGCAGAAAAAAGAATACAATAACATTCGTTTGCACTTTCTTACAGAAAAATATAAATATTCTCATTTTGGGTTGATTCTTCATAGTTTTGGTCTCCATATATGAAAAATATTTATGTACATCTGTTTAAATCACTCAACTTCAAATGGCAGCCGAATAATAAAACATGTCCCGCCATCCTCTGTAGATTCAACTTTCATTGTTCCATTATGATTTTCAGTAATAATGAAATAGGAGACAGATAGACCCAAGCCAGTACCCTCTCCTACAGGTTTTGTTGTAAAAAAAGGTTCAAAAATTCGTTTACGCTTTTTCTCATCCATACCGACACCATTATCCTCTATCTCAATCCTTATCATATCCCTTTCACTGGCAATTCGTAAAATAAACTCAGGATAATAAGATTTCCTTGATTTTTCTGGTAACTTCAACTGAAAACAGTTCATAGCCTCGGCACCATTTTTAAGAATATTTAACAGAACCTGTTGAATTTTGGTAGCCTCACATGGAACAGCAGAAAGATTCGTTTCATAATTCCGGATAATATTTATCTGCTTAAAATCAAATTTATTTATCAGGTTATAATCATTTGCTGCCAGCTCGACTGTCTTGTCAAGTAGTGCGGGAATTTGAACCGAGTGTGCAGTTGATTCACTCTTTCTGGCAAAACTGAGCATATTATCAACAATTTTTGCTGCCCTGGTTCCGGATTCATGAATATTTTTAAGTTGATTGATAATATCTCTCTTTTCCATATAGGCCTTAATTGTATCCATATCCGTACCACTTTCTATAGCAGCTTTAACATTAGCCGGCAGCTTTCCCGTAAGCCGATTCAGTAAAACCTGAGAACTCTGCATCATTCCTGCCAATGGATTATTTATCTCATGGGCCATGCCTGCTGCCAACCCTCCAACAGATAGCATCTTTTCCGACTGGATCATCATTTCCTGCATACAAATACGTTCTGTAATATCTATCTCTACACCATCAAAAACAATAGATCCGTCAGCCTGGCGATGAGGAACGGATGCCAGTTCAAACCACTTGATCTTTCCACTGGGCATACGCATTTTGACTTCACAGCGAAAAATATGCATTTTTTTAATAGCTTGCTCTTCTCTCCTTATCAATTCCGGCATGTATTCGGGAAGAACCTGGCCATATAGTTTGTCCTTATCTGCCAGAACTTCTTCGGGAGTGACTTCATTCAACGTTCTTACCGTATCACTTACATAAGTAAATTGTCTTTTCAAATCAGACATTACCAACACCTGATAAATCATGACCGACGGCAAATTGTTGGTTAGCAGTCTAAAGCGTTCTTCGCTCTTCTTTAATTTAGTTTCAGCTTGTTTGCGTTCTGTAATATCAACAGATGAAGACATGAGGCTGACAGGATTACCATCTTTATCATAGACTGTTGCCGCTGCCACCTGCACGTCAAACATACTGCCGTCCGGTCGTCTCGCCTTTATTACTCCATACCACTTCCCGATAGTTTGTAAAGCTTCAGTTATTATCTCAAGGATGTCTTCCGTCATCCAGAAAGTAGAAAAATGCTCTCCTAATACCTTATCTTTTTTACCTATCTTCCATATTTGTTTAAATGCCGGATTAAAAGAGGTTATTCTGCCATCAAGTGTTGATGTGACAATGGCACTGGATGCTGATTCAATAATATTCTCTTTAAAGACAAGCGTCTTTTCAGCCTCTACCTGTTCAGTTATATCCGTGCATGCACCTATAAGACGAATAGGACGTCCTTCGTCTCCGAAGATAGCAATTCCTTTGTCCCACCAGTAACGGTAATGACCATCTTTTGTTTGGATTCGATAGCGGATATCAATATCTTCCCCTGTAGTCCTGTGATACTCTACAGCATTACCAAGCCTCTCCATATCTTCAGGATGGATGAGGCCAAGCCATGCTGTAATATCACTGGATATTTCACCCTTTTCAAATCCCAGCCTCTCATCAATACCTCCAAACCATTCAAGATGATCTGTTTTCAGATCCCATTCATAGATAAGATCACTGATTAAGAGAGACATAAGACGGAATCTCTCTTCACTATCTTTTAGTGTGGCTTCTGCTTTTTTTCGGGTAGTGATATCAGTATGTACTCCGACTAAGCCCAAAATCTCTCCGGTATTATCTTTGATTGCATAAGCGCGGAGAAAAACATTAAAAATATCTCCACCCTCACCGAACATCTCCACTTCACCCACCCAGCGATTACCGGACATTATAGTATTAAATACATCTCTTCCACACTCTTCAGATACATAGACAGATCCGGGAGGATCAGCACTGATATCTCCGAACATCTCATCAAAAGCCCGATTCTGATAGTAATGCCTACCATCAGGTGTTGACATACCAATGGCATCAGATGCAGATTCCAAAGCGTATTTAAATAGAGCCAGTTTTTTTTCAGCCTCTTTCCGCAATGTAATATCCTGAATGACACCCATCAGGAGAACCTGCCCCTTCATCTCAAATTTTGTTGCCTGAACCAATACAGGAAAACATTCTCCATTATTCTTTTTATGTATCCACTCCCATGAATAAACTCCTTGTTCCAATGCAATGGCAATCAATTCAATAGCTTTGACAGAGGATTTGCTACCATCAGGCTGGATATCAGGTGATAAAGCAACAGGGCCAGACTTTAGAAACTCTTCCTTTGACCTGACTCCAAAGAGATGCAATGCTGCTGGATTACAATCCATATACCTGCCTAATACGGGATCAAGCAGTAGAATTGCATTTTGAGATAATTCAAAAAGTTCTCGGTATATGCTGTCATCAGTCATCATTTTTAAATACTCCCTATTGACTCATCATTTCGCAATTATTTCCAATAAACATTAAAATTTTCTACCAACTGTTAAAAGTATCTTCCTGCCATATCCCCATGAACCTTTATCTGCCCATCCTCTATTGTTAGTATAGACGGGAAAGAGATAATCGGCATTAAATAGATTTGAGCATCTTATGTTCAGATAACACCTTTTTTTTAAGAAATTGTGTATTCTTAGGTTTCCATCCAAAGTGAAGTATTCATCAACCTTGCTGCCCGCTCTGCCGCCAAAGCTGCTATTTGGATTTAATTTTGTCGCATCCCAAAATGTTTCCATTTCATCCACATATTTACCTGTAAAGGATATTGTTATATTTGAATTGAAATGATATGCACATTTCAGATGTCCCAACAAGTTGGGCGAATAACCTACTTTGAGTTCATTCAGATCTGCCCCAAGATTTTTTGTTTCTTGATAAGTGCCGCTAAGTTCAAATAGAAAATCATCAACCGGCCTTCCCTTAACAATTACTTCAACACCAATTGTTTGCATCTTGCCTGAATTGGTAATTTTAGGAGCCCAATTACCTTCATCATCAAATTGAGGGTGTGCTGTAAGCAAATTATTAAGATTGTTTTTAAATATAGATGTGTTCAAAGTATAACGTGATGAAAAATTTGCAATGTAATTTATTTCATAAGTATTAATATGTTCAGACTTCAAATCCTCACCTCCACTGACCATTTGATTAGTTACATCAAAAACGGTTGGAAGTTTCACAGCCGTTCCATAAAGGAGTTTTATTACATTATCGTTATTAACAGCACAAACTACTGCTATACGAGGAAGCAATTCAAAACCTTTCAGTTCAAAACTATAATTCTCTATTGCAGAAATTTCATTATTAATATATTCACACTCATATTTAAATTGCTTTTCAAACCTGGCACCCAATATTAATTTGACTTTTTTAGAAAAATACAAATTTGCCTGAGAAAACACAGCTAAATTATCAATATTATCTATATATGAACCCGTATTTAAAATAACAATATCCCTTATATCAAGTTTAAACTTTCGATTGAAAGTTTCATAGTTTACTCCAAAAATCATATCAAAATTTTTAATATGATTATAGATAGCATTAAATTCAATTTTTTGTGTTCTGGAATTATCCAACTCCTGCCCGTAAAAATCCTTTTTAAAATAGTCAAACTCCCGCCAATAAGATGAAAGCCAATATTTATAAATACCCTTTATCGAGAAACTGTCACTTATTTTTTTCTTATAACCGAATAGAATCGTTGTAAAATTCATCTCATCTAATAATCCATCAGAAAATGACGGCCAGAAATGATATTCTTCTCTTTTGCTTTGATTAAGGCTGATATTGGCAAAGAAATCATTATATTCACCTGAGAGGTCAAAGTATATATTACTTTCCTCAAGTCTCCTATCTGTTGTTAAATTATTATTTGCCTCTGAGATTCCATATAATTCTTCAAGCACTGAAATATCAGATACTATTTTGCTAAGCGGTTCATCAGGACCATCGCTATCATAATAACCGGCATTGAATACCAGCTTGCAACCATTTATTAAACTTGAATGTCTTAAAGCCGCTCGGCGTGTATTCTCTGAGCCATAAGAGACCGATACCAGAGATTTTGAATACTCTTTATAATTTTTATTTGTAATTATATTTATAGCTCCCAGAAAAGCACCGCTCCCATACATTATTGACATTGGTCCTCTTACAACTTCAATCCTGTCAATTGCTTCTACCGGCATGTTAACATTCTGCATATGGTAGACACCATAACTATTGGACTGTTCTACACCATTAACTAAGATTATAACGTTTCTCGGCCAACCCGACCAGAAACCTCGTACACCAAATACAACACCGGGGTATGCATGACTATCTATTGCATATAATCCGGGAATATTGCTCAATATTTCATTTATAGACATGTATCCATATCTTTCTATTTCTTCTCGTGTGATTATGGATACACTTGCCGGAATCTCATTGATGGCTTCCGGTTTTTTGCCGGCAGTAATAATTGTAATCTTAAACAAATCATCAAAAGACATTTCAAATAAATCATTGACCTTGAGTTGCTGCTGAGCGAATAAACTTTGTGGCAACAGGCCAAAAATTATCACCACGAAGAACATCCGTAATAAAAATTTTGCTTTCATTTCATATCCCCCCACTATTTCAAAAATATTTAAATTATATTTTATTTAAATTCATATCCAGCATTTATAGTAAAAACTCTACCACTTAAAATGATTCCTTTTTTCGACCACGCACTGTATGAAGTTGTCGGAGAGTACATATCTACATTTAAAATATTAGTACATCTCAAATTAAAAACCAACCTATTTGTTAGAACATTTTTAATTTTAAGATTTGCATTTACATTGAAATAACTATTAGTATCATTGCCAATTCTACCTATAGGAGGTGAATTCGGATCAGATTGATCAACTGGTGTATGGCTGAATTCAGATTTCATTATATCCATATAATTTACTATCATACTAGTAGTAACATTTTTATTAATATTGTAGAATGCCTTGAAATAGCCTAAAATTTTAGGGGCATAGGCCAGTTCAATATCCGGATTGGCAATATCTTTTGAGTCTTGGTAACTCATTGCCAGATCAAACTTCATATTCTCTATAGGATATGTGACAACTTGAAGTTCCACTCCCTTTGTAATAATTTCTCCTGCATTTACACGGTAATTATAAAACTTCCCGTCAGCATCAAAACCCTGATTCCTGACGATTAAGTTTTCAAGGCTGTTATGATATACACTAAAATTAATGGATAATCTGGGAAATGGCATGCTTAAATAATTCATTTCATAAGTTTTAATCCATTCGGGCTGGAGCACCTTTTGTTGAAACCAGATAAGCATGTCATGATTTTCAAAAAAAGAAGGGCGGCTGATTGCCTCACCATACATAAATTTCACAACATTATATTTATTTATATTGAATATTGTAGATAATCTGGGAATAACTGAGATCTTCTCATTATTGTAATTCCCCTTAAAGACTACGGCAGTAGGAGTACCATATCCTTGATTTGAAAGAAGTTTATATTTTTGCATCTGTTCTAGCCTCAAACCGACAAAAGCAGTCACATTTTTAAATAATTTATACTTAATCTGTGAATAAACAGCATTGGTAATGATTGGATCGCCATTAGTATCTGTATAGTAATTATTGAGCAGCCAGTCAGGTATATCATAATAATTAGAGACATTTGTCTCTGAAATCCTGTTCAAACCGAAAGCAATGTCAAACTCTTCCGAAGGCGTTATAAACATATTGAAGTCAAAATTACATCTGCTCCCATCCATGTATTGCACACCCCAGTCATGTGGCTGAAAAGCAAAAACATTCTTCCTGGTTATTGAACTGTACTGGATATTGCAATCAACAGTTACAATGTCTGCAATCTGTTTTTTGTAACCGAGCTGAAATCTTGAAGCTCTGTCAGTAAAATTAAAATAATGATCTTTAACCGGCACTGTCCATGCTATTCCATGTAATTCCCCTTCATCAAGACTGATATTAGTATACAAGCCATTCATTGATCCTGATATATCACAATGTTTTCCAAAGTTCCTGGTCATATCTTTTAATGATCCCATATTTGTAGTATAAGATCCGTCAAGCGTTTGAAGTGAGTCCAGAATCTTATTAAACGGCTGATCAATACATTGCTTATTTAATCCGATGTTGACAGTATATTCCAAATCACCCTGCCGGCCGGTCAATCGCGCACTTACGTCATATGTTCCGTCAGATGCAATGGAATTTGAAGTCGAGACTGAATTGCCTTCTTTTAATGCTTGATTTGTAATCACATTGATCACACCATAGAATGCCCCGCTGCCATAATTAATTGAAGCCGGCCCCTTTATAACTTCAATTCTATCAATAGCTTCAACAGGGATATTAATAATAGAAAATATACTGAAAGAATACCCACCCCAAACCTGGTTTACTCCATTAACAAGATAGACAATATTAGCATTTGGCTCTAAAGAGCAGAAACCACGTACTCCCAAATTTGGCGAAACAATTATATCAGAAATTGAATATAATCCGTTTACATTCTGTAAGATTTCACTGATTGATCTATAACCATAGTTCTGTATATCTTCACGGGTAATTATCACAACACTTGCCGGAATCTCATTGATGACTTCCGGCCTTTTACCGGCAGTGGTTAATTCTACATTCATCAACTCTTCAAACGACATCTCTAAAAATTCACATACAATTGCCTGTTCCTGGGCGAATATTTGAGTCGAATAGAAATAAACAGTGATAGAAAGCAGTATCTGGAAAATTTTTATATATCGCATATATAATTCTCCTTAGAAATTCTTCCCAACAGTAATTAAAAAGAATCTTTTTATTCCCCTAGTTCCTTTGTCTGCCCATACACTATGTGAATATGTCGGATAACGGATTTCCTGGTTTAAAATATTTGAAATTCTGCAGTTGACAAATAAACCATTCATTCTAAACAAATTATCTACCCGGACATTTATCCCCAGATTTAAATATGCCGGTGTATCTTTTCCAATTCTTTTACCAAACGTATTGTCCCGAGGATTTATTTTACTTATATCCCATTGAGCAGACATTCGGTCTACATAATTTGAAGTAAACGCGATATGAAAATCTGGCAGAATATTCCAGGCGAGTTTGCCATAAGCCAAAATTTGTGGAGAACACATAACATTTCTTTCAGGATTGTTTTGATCCTCTGTATCCTGATATGTCAAACTTAAATCTAGTTGCAAATTCTCAACCGGTTTTGCTTTTATCACAATTTCCAAACCATTTGTGTTCATTTCCCCTTCATTAGTTGTTGTTGCCCTATAATTATCACCATCCATCCATTCTTTTCTGTAAATCAAATTTTCCAATATGTTTCGATAAATACTTAAATTAATCGTCAGTCTTTTTGATAGACTTGAAATATAATTTAATTCAAACGTATGGATTGCTTCCGGCTCAATCGGATTTTCATTAGGATATAAAACCACATCATTAATTTCATGATATGCCGGCATTCTCACAGCTTTTCCATATAAAAATTTCATTATACTATTTTCATACAATGAATATATTACCGCTAAACGTGGAATAAATTGCACTTTAGAAGCATCCATAGGCAGATCCCAGCGGGAATAAGGCTCATCTACATTAGCTAGATCATGTCCATATCCTACTTCCCAGATAATTTTACCTTTACTTATCTTTTCTAAACGCAGGCCTGCAACTAAATCAATTTTATTCGAAAATTTGTAATTTGCCTGGCCAAAAACTGCATAATTTTGCAAATTAACATCATAAGGTTGCCTAATAACTACATCATTAAATGGAATACTTGGCATATTTAGTAATTCATATCTTTGTAAAAGTCTTCTATAAAAAATGCCGGATGTAATATTGAACTTATCTGATGGAGTATAAAATGTATTGATATCAATATCAAAGGACTGTGATCCTAAAGCCCAATGTGAGTAATCATAATGTGGTTCTATTATGGGGTCATGGGAAAATGTATTTCCACTTTGAATATTTGTAGAATAATAACCAAATTTTAAATCCCATTCTAATTTATCAATTTTTTTTCTATGTCCTAATCTTACAGTTGCAAAGTCGCTGATCTTTCTATTTGGATTGTTTAAATCCAGCCATAAAAATATCCATGGTTTATTGTCTCTTATTATTGTGAAATTTCCATAAAACTCTTTGTAAGAACCTGAAAGGTTAAAATAATGTGAACTGTTTTCAAAAAAATTCTTTGTTGTTTTATTCCCAAAATATGGATTTGAAGACATTTTATTCCATTTAATATTTTGTCCCTCAGACCGGGCGAAAGAGCCATTAGCACTAAATCTGAAGTCATTATCACTGCCTACCACTCTAAAAATGATTTTCTGATTGTTATTTGTACCATAAGAAGCAGATACTGTACTTTTTGATTTATTTTTTTTAAAATCGTTTGTAATTATATTTATCGCACCATAAAAAGCACCGCTTCCATAAATAACTGACATTGGCCCCCTAATGATCTCAATTCTATCAATTGCTTCTACTGGAACCGCAACTTTATTTAGGGGAAAATGGGTATATACATCCTGCATCTGGTTGATCCCATTTACCATGATAATAACGCCTTTGGTAGATGGGCTCCAAAAACCGCGAACTCCTAAAGTAACATCTGTATGTGCATATTGATCAATTACATAATATCCAGGTACATTTTCTAATATTTCCTGAAGATTGCGGTATCCGTATTTTTTTATTTCATCCCTACTTATAACTACCACACTTGCCGGAATCTCGTTGATAACTTCCGGTCTTTTACCGGCAGTAATTAATTCTACATTCATCAATTCTTCAAATGACATCTCTAAAAACTTATTTACTTGCAAACCATCTTTATCCTGAGATAATAACTGTGTTGCCTGTTGTAACAGAAAAATAAGAATTAATGCAACTACCTTGAAAGTGCAAAAGAATAATTTAATCTGTTCCCTATGCATATCATCCTCCTTGCTTGCCCGGACGCAGTTTAATTATAAATTTTGTTCCTCCTCTCGGTGCCGCTTCCACCCACATCTCTCCACCATGATTCTCTGTTATGATAAAGTATGAAACTGATAAACCAAGACTTGCCCCCCTGCTTGTAGGCTTGGCTGTAAAAACGGTTCAAAAATACGGCAGCGCGTAACCTCATCCATAAAGACGGAAAAGAGATAATTCGGCATTGAATACTAGCTTGCAACCATTTATTGATCTTGACTATTCTCTATACATTAAAATCTATATCCTGTGGTTATTGTTATTGACCGTCCACGACCCAAGGTACCTTTGTTAAAATAGGCATTATTTGTGTATGCAGGATAATAATATTCAGTATCAAAAAGATTATGTATTCTTACATTAATAAACACCTTGTTGAATATAAAATTGCTATACCGCAGATTAAAACCAGCTATTAAATAGCCGTCTACATCTTCTCCTATCCTATCACCCATTGTGCCGTCCGGATTCTCTTTCTCCACTTCCCAATGAGTTCTCATGCTGCCAACATAATTACCAGTTATAGATGCGGTTATATCTTGAAATGGCGAATAAAAGAACTTAAAATAACCTAAAATTTCAGGAGAATAGCCAACTCCAATTGATTCAAAACCTAATCTTTTATCTTCACTTTTTTGTAGAATTACACTTAACTCTATTCCAATATTTACAGACGGTTCTGCTTTGACAGTCAACTCAGCACCGGTTGTAACCATTTTACCTGCATTTGTATAAATACCTCCAATTTCACCGGGCTGTAGCTCTCTAACCAGAAGATGATGAAATATGTTATAAAACAGAGAAGCGTTCAAAGATAAATGTTCTATTGGATTCGCAAGATAGTTAACTTCAAAAGTTTCAATTATTTCTGGTTTTGGTGTTTCAAAGACTCCTGCAAACATTTGTACAGCCATTGTAAAAAAAGATGGCTGATTGATTGCCTTACCATATAAAAACTTAAATGTGTTATTTTCATTATATGAATATATCGCAGCAAGCCTGGGGATATATTCTATATTATCATGATTAAATTTTCCATTAATAGTACTCTCATTCTCCATTCCGGGATTAAGCATCATCTCAATATCATATTTCTCCATTTTTTCAGCTCGTATTCCACCTACAAGATGTAATTTTGATAATGGAGAATAATCAGCTTGTGCATATATTGCATTTGTTGTTGAATATTCACCTGGTTTCATTCCATAGTCAATGATAAAGTTATCGGAGGATAAAATGAGGAAGCTATGGAGGTCTGAATGAGTTTTATTTACATATCCACCGGTTATACTTAGATTGGAAAATGGTTCGTAGAATGCAATTATTTCTGCACCATTGCGTTGCATCCGAAAAATCTGATTACCAAAATAATCAGGATGTATCTGATCCCAAATAAATTCTATATGCGACTGATAGGAGTTGACCTGTAAATTGATATTTAATTTATCAGTAACATTTAATTTTGCTCCTGCCAAAATATGTGTGTCATGCGTTCGTTCGGTAGAGCCCTTATCTACCGGAGGATAACTAAAATATACTTCATCTTCGTATAATGTATGACTTACATTACAATAAAACTCCTTGTATTTTATTGAACAATCAAAATATTTATTATTTTTTTCAAGCCTTTTTTTGGTTGTATTGTTATAATCGTAAATCCCCATACCTGGCAAAACTGAAAGATCACTTATCATTTTAGAATAGGGTACATTTATCCCATCACTCTTGTGAATAGCCGCATTAAAAGAGAATGACATATCATTCTCTTCTGAAACCAGGCTAAGAGCTGCTTTTTTTGTATTAAATGAACCTACAGCTATAGTTGCTTGCCCTTGCTGATCTTGAGTATAGATTTCATCAGTTATTATATTAATAGCCCCAAAGAATGCACCACTACCATAAATAACTGACATTGGACCACGAATTATCTCTATTCTGCCAATTGCCTCAACAGGGATAGGAAACGAACGTATATTATAATGCAACATATGTCCCCGGCTCTGATCTATGCCATTTACAAGGTATATAATATTGCGTCCTTCACCGGACCAAAATCCTCGCACACCAAAAAAATGATAATTGTAATCATTAATACCATACATACCGGGAACATTCTCCAAAATCTCAGAGAGTGTAGTGTAACCATAACGTTTAATATCATTTCTGGTGATTATCACAACACTTGCCGGAATCTCGTTGATGTTTTCCGGTCTTTTACCGGCAGTGGTTAATTCTACATTCATCAACTCTTCAAACGACATCTCTAAAAACTTATTTACTTGCACACCACCTTTATCCTGCGAGAACAACTGTATTTCCTGTTGTAACAGAAAAATAAGAATTAATGCAACTACCTTGAAAGTGCAAAAGAATAATTTAATCTGTTCCCTATGCATATTACCCCCCCTGCCTGTCAGGATACAGTTTAATGACAAATTTTGTCCCCCCTGCCGGTGCCGCCTCCACCCACATCTCTCCGCCATGATTCTCTGTTATGATAAAGTATGAAACCGACAAACCAAGACCAGTCCCCATGTTTGTAGGTTTGGTTGTAAAAAACGGTTCAAAAATGCGACGACGCGTAAGCTCATCCATACCAGGGCCATTATCTTCAAATTCCAGGCGTATAGCACCATATTCAAAAGAAGTACGTATAATAAAGCACCCTTTTTCAGCTGCCTTACTTGATGAAAGTGTACCAATACTTGCCATGGCCTCGGCACCATTCTTCAAAATATTCAAAATGACCTGTTGTATCTTACTGCTCTCACAATGAAGAGCAGGTAGATCTTCGACATACTCTCTAATAATCTCCAGGTCAAGAAAATCATGATTTCGCTTCATATCATAGTCTGTTGCACATAGATCAATAGTCTTATCTATAAGTTCATTCACATTAACTGCAACGGGCTTTGATTCACTTTTCCTGCTGAATGAGAGCATATTGTCAACAATGGTTGCAGCACGACGGGCTGAGTCCATCACTGTATTCATCATATCAATGAGGCCGCGCTCCTGTAGGTATTTTCCCACATCGTCAAATGAGATGCCAATGGAGTCTGCAACTATAATATTTTTATCAAGGCCGTGTGATACTCTGTTCAATATCACCTGAAGCGTTTGTAATATGCCTGCCAGGGGATTGTTGATTTCATGAGCCATGCCAGCTGCCAGCCCACCTACAGACATCATCTTTTCAGATTGAATCATCATCTCTTCAAGCTGCACCTGCTCAGTAACATCATCAATTCGAATAACAGCCCCTTCCACACCATTGGCAATTAAAGGGAAAATGGTTATATTTTCATATACCATGCCATCCTCCCGGTTGCGGAGTTGCTTGGGAGTGAAACAAACCTTTCGTGTCCGCATTGCCTCACGAACCTGCTCCATCGCCTTGGCAAGATGAGGAATGAGTCTGTCCAGAGGCTGACCCATGGCGTTTTCAACCGAGATGCCTGATAAGCGTTCAGCCTCATTATTCCACTGGGTTATCCCCCCATCCTTGTCTACCCCTACTAATATTGACGGCATTGAATTAATTATATTTGAGAGATAATTGCGTAGGTGTTGCAGTTCATATTCAGCCTGCTTACGCCTGGAGATATCAATAACACTGCCGCGAACAAGAATTTCAGATGTAGACGGCAATCTTAACAAGCGGACTTCACAAGGGATCTCTTTACCTGTAGAATCAATATGAGTCCATTCAAAAACAGGAATTTCACCGGCAACTGCCTTATTAACAGCATTAACTGAACTCTCGCTGGATCTTTGTCCGTCCTGCTGAAACTCAGGGCTCAAGCTGATTGGAGAAGCCTTTAACAGTTCCTCACGGCTTAGCTTAAAGAGTTTCTCCGCATTTTCATTAAAATCGACAAATTTTCCAACTTTAATATCCAAAACGACAATAGCCTCAGGTGCATTTTCGACAAGGGTTCTATAGCGGGCTTCTGATTCATTTACTTTGACGTCTGCAATCTTGCGTTCTGTAATGTCTTCCATCAATGTATAAACTTTTTCAATGTTACCATTTTCATCAAGTAAAGGGATTAAATAGTTTGATAAAAACAGCTCCTTACCCCAGTTTGACCTATATGCCAATTCAATAAATCGGATTTCTCCGGTTTGAATACACTTTTTAAACTCGGCGGAGTAACCGTTCTCAAGTAATGGAGGAAAAGTCAATACATTAATTTGTTTTGTATCTTCTATTGAATTTGATCCCAGTATTTTCAGTAATGATTGATTTGCATCAATTATTATCCCATCTGTTGTAGCGATATATGTCCCCAGAGGCGAATGCTCGAATAATAATCTGAAGTTTTTCTCACTTTGCCGGAGTGCCTCTTCAGCTAACCTGCGCTCTGTAATATTAATAAGAAGTCCTTCGAAGTGAGTTATTTGCCCCTGTTTATTCCTACGGATAAATGTGTGGTCTTCAATCCATACTATTCGGTGGTGCTTTGTAACAACTCTATATTCCTGAACAAAGTCGGTTTTGTCTTTTTCCTCACTGTACCTTTGCACTTCTTCAGATACATTTTCTAAATCGTCCGCATGGATCAGGTCTGCAAAAAAAACCATGCCTTTCATGAACACTTCAGCCGTATAATCCAACAAATGTTGCACGTTTGCTGATACGAATTCAACAGGCCAACCCTCTTTATTCTGCCAGAGGAAAGCCACCGCAGGACTTCTGTTAATGATCCGATTCGATTCTCTTAGGGCTTGTTCTGACTGGTCTCTTTCCATCTTCTTGATGTGTATCTGTTCAAGCATTTCATTAAAACTGTCTGAAAGTTTTCCTATCTCATTGTTACTCTGTTTTTTCACCCGCAGTGAATAATCATTCTCTCTGCTAATACGTTCTGTCATACTGGCCAGAGACAGTATTGGCTGGGAAATAATTTTCTGGAGCCGGGTGGCCAGAAACCATGCCAATATCATCATACCCAAACCGATTACTATCATGGTTAGTAAATGAGTGTCTATTCTTTCAGAGAGATCGACCGTGGAAATTCTCAAATAGATAGTGCCTTTTTTCTCTCCGTTGAATCTAATTTCCTTGAAGATATGCAGCCAGTGGCCTTCAATTTTGCTGTAAGTTTCAACATCGGGGATTTGAGGAGTAACAATCTCTTTTCCTCTATTATAAGATGCAAACAGATTGCCATTTTCATCGAATACGCATCCGTTAAAGATAGAAGGAATCGTCTCTAACTTGGATAGGTTGGCCCTTGCTTCATCCTTATAGCCAAAATCAAGGGGGGTAATACAGTACTCACTCACTAAAATAGCTGTCATCATTGACTCGGCAATCATCTTTTCATTGAGAATTTTATATTCTCTCATTATATTAATAGAAAATCCGGCAATAATTGAGAAAAAAACCACAGAGAGAATAATCGCTATCATTTTGCTTTTTATCGATAGATCCCGTAGTATCTTCATTGTGTAGACTCCTTGCCGCCGCCAACTATTCTGGCAATACTACGCAGGCGGTAATCAA
>JAGLOF010000144.1 GCA_023139105.1 bacterium | reverse complement strand
TCAGTTGCTCTGCCAATTGAGCTATAGGCGCGTGCAAAAAAAATAGTGAGGGTGCTGGGGCTCGAACCCAGGGCCCACGGCTTAAAAGGCCGTTGCTCTACCAGCTGAGCTACACCCTCTCTTTTCAGAGCAATTAAGATAATGCATTAAATTGCCATTGTCAACAGCAAAATTGCATTTTTTCAATAACTTACAAAATTATTGTGGCATCTCTTGACGGTCCAACTGAAATAAGACCCACAGGAACACCTGCAAGCTCTTCCAGACGTTTAACATAGTTTCTGGCAGCAACAGGTAGATCTTCATATTTCCTGATGTCAACCAGGCTCTGCTTCCAGCCGGGAACGGTTTCATACACAGGTTCCACATCTTCCCATCGGGCTATCTCAGATGTCCAATCTGAAAAAGTTCTTCCTCTATATTTATAATGTGTACAAATGCGAATCTCATCCAGATCATCCAGCACATCCATCTTGGTCAATGCCAGCGTATCAAGATCATTGATCTGAGCTGCATAACGGACAACTACAGCATCAAACCAGCCACACCGCCGGGGCCGTCCTGTTGTTGCGCCAAATTCACCTCCGGCAGCGCGAAGCATCTCTCCCATTTCATCTGTCAACTCTGTTGGAAAAGGGCCATTGCCAACACGTGTTGTATACGCTTTAACCACACCGATAATACGGTCCACATTACGCAGACTGATACCAAGTCCTGTAGAGACGCCGCCACTTGTAGTATTGGAAGATGTGACAAATGGATATGTACCGAAATCTACATCCAGCATTGCGCCTTGCGCACCTTCAATTAAAAGCTGCTTTCCACTATCTATCGCAGATTGCAGAAAACCTGTGGCATCAATAATTGAGTCTGCAAATCGATCTCTAAACTTCAATAATGGTTCTAACAATGAATCCAGACTACATTCAGGCTGCTTGAAAAGATCTCTTAGTTGTCGATTTTGTATTTCCAGGCACTGTTCAGCCTTGGATCTCAAGATATTTTCATCCAACAAATCCTGAGCCCGAAAACCGCGACGAGCTATTTTATCCGAATAAGTAGGGCCAATACCTCTGCCGGTTGTACCTATCTTCTTCTTTGCATCACAGCTAGCCTCTGCAGCACGGTCAAGAAGCGGATGAGTAGCTAGTATTAAGTGTGCATAGCGTGAGATAAATAATCTACCATCTACCTTAATACCCTGCTTCTCAAGCCCTGCAACTTCTTCAAGCAGAGCACCTGGATGTACTACAACACCGTTACCAATTACACAATCTGTATCAGGACGCAGAATACCGGTAGGAATAAGATGAAGCACAAAAGTATTACCATCAAATTTAACAGTATGCCCGGCATTGTGTCCACCCTGATAACGGGCAACAACATCAGCCTTATCACCCAGGAGATCAACAATCTTACCCTTGCCTTCATCGCCCCATTGGACACCAAGAATCAATTGAACCGGAACTTTGTTATTTAGAGAAACTTTCAATTGCCTCCAGCTCATTACTGAATAGGTCAAAGACTCTATTCAGCTTGGTAATTCTTAAGAGTTCCAGTATTTTCTCTGTAACATTGGCAAGTTTAAGCTGTCCGTCATTTTGGCGAACAGTAGTTAAACCTCCCATTAAGATACCCAGTCCCGAACTGTTCATCCATTCAATTTGTGACATATTCAAGACAAAATTATTTTTACCATCCTTAAGATACTCTCGCAATTTCTCAATCAGCAAAGTAGCTCCTGGTCCGCCAATCATATCACCTTCAAGACTGATGATTATAATTCCGTCTTGTTCATGTTCACTAATAGTCATAAGGCCTCCCCCTTATTGGGATTGGGTACGTTGACGCAATATTTTTCTATTTCTTCTTCTTTGCCATTTTCAGGCTGCGCTTGCCGCCATGCCGCATCTGCCATTCCAGAACAATGCTACTGGCCACAAAGATTGAAGAATAAGTACCTATAATTACACCGACACACATAGCAAAAGCAAAACCATTAATTACGTCACCACCAAAGAGGAAGAGAATCAATACTACTGCAAATGTAGTTACCGATGTCACAACCGTACGTGTGAGTACCTGGTTAATTGAACGATTGATAATCGTAGCCAGGCTTTCATTTCGCATGGTCTTCAGATTTTCACGAATACGGTCATATACAACAATAGTATCGTTGAGTGAATAACCGACAATTGTTAAAAATGCGGCAATTTCCTTTATGGAAATCTCAAAATTAACAATAGAGAAAATACCGAAGGTAATTAGCACATCATGAAATAATGCGATAATTGCACCCATGGCAAAGATAAGTTCAAATCTGATGCTGATATATACCAAAATCAGGAATAGAGCCACAAGAATTGCCCAGATCATGGCCCTTCTAAGTTCTTCACCGATCTTGGGACCAATGGTCTCAATGCGCCGAATCGTGTATGATGTATCGCCAAATCCCTTATCAAGCGCTGAACGCACCTGCACAGCAACTTCTTCTGCGCTGCCTTCTTTTTGTTGCTCAACATAGATCTGGTATTCATCACTTGAGCCAAAATGTCTGATAGCGGAATTGCCCATATCAGCATCGGTCATTACTGTACGAAGATCACCGATCTTCACGGATTGTTCAAAATCGACTACAATTTCAGTACCACCTTTAAAGTCGATACCTAAATTGGGGCCGCCGTGTATAATCAGAAAGACCAAACCCAAAGCGAATAGTGCCGCAGAAACCACATAGGCCATTTTGCGCTTTGATGTAAAATCAATACTAGGGGTTTTAAAAAATTGCATATTCAATCCTCTCTATAAACTCAAATGAGGGGGACAAGAATCTATCCCTATCCTCAGATTGACAACTTGGTCAATGTACGTCGGGCTGTAATTGCATCAAAAATTACACGTGTGACAACCAGTGCCGTAAACATACTGACAACTATACCGATAGACAGTGTAATGGCAAAACCACGTACAGGACCGGTACCGAATTGATACAGGACCAGGGCTGTAAATAAGGTTGTCAAGTTAGCATCTAAAATTGTTCGGAAAGCACGACCGTATCCGGCTTCAATAGCAGATCTAACTGTTTTACCGGTTCTAAGCTCTTCACGAATACGCTCAAAGACCAGCACATTAGCATCAACAGCCATACCGATAGTAAGAATAATACCTGCAATACCCGGCAGCGTCAATGTAAACTGAAACTGTGCCAGAACAGCCATCAATACGATAAGATTCATGACTAGGGCCAGATTGGCAATTAAACCGGCACCCTTATAATAGATAATCATAAACAACAGCACCAGGCCCAGACCTATTAAAGCCGAGTAACTTCCCTGCCGGATCGAATCGGCACCCAGCGTGGCATCTATCTGGCGTTCTTCAACAATATGAATGGGAGCAGGTAAAGATCCGACTTCCAGCACAATTGCCAGATCGCGGGCTTCATCCATGTCACCTATACCGGTGATACGGCCACTGCCACCTGGAATTTTACCCTGAATCTGCGGTGCGGAGATGACTCTGTCATCCAGGACTATTGCCAAAAACTTCTTTACATTTGCAGCTGTAACACGGGAGAAAATTCTACCGCCCTGACGATTCAATGTAAAATTAACTACCGGCATGCCCGAATATTGAGGATCTGTTGATATGTTCACCTTGGCACTGGTAAGATACTTACCTGTGATATCTGCCTGTTCTTTGACCAAATATAGAAATTTATAAGATTTATCGCCAATCTGATGGGCATCTGAAGCCCATAATAGAGAAGCATCATCAGGAAGCAGGGCTTTCACATCTTCTCTTGCAAGTATACGATTGATGGCACCTACATTTTCAATTGGTACACTTACTTCACGGCCTTCACGGCCTGTTGTACGAAGCAATGCATAAAAGGGATGCTCTTCAAACAGCTGTTGATCTACAACTACAGAAGTATCATCACCGGCTTCACCTGCCTCTGTCTCTCCAAAAAGCTCGTTAACGCTTACAACTTTATCTTTCGATTCAGCCTGCTCAATTGGAGTTACTACTGTATCTGCCTCAGCATCAATTTCACCGGTAATACCGGAATTTTCTCTGGCCAGAACACGGTCGATTCTCTCCAGCGTACGCATATATACATCGGAATCTTTTAGAATTTTAAATTCAAGAAGTGCTGTCTGACCTATACGTGATTTTGCACGTTCCGTATCGGAAATACCAGGCAGAGCAATAACAATGCGGCGCGTACCCTGACGTTGAATATCCGGTTCAGAGACACCAAAACGGTCAATACGGTTACGGAGTTTGCGCATTGCTCTGTCAACGGCACTATCTGCCTGTTCACCCAGATAGTCAGCAACTTTACCATCAGAGTCACTGCGATCACCCCAGTAACGACTGAGCGGCAGTCCTGCCTCTTCAAATTTATTACGTAAAATTTCAAGGAAGCTGGTTGTGCTTACATTCATTTCATTCCGACAATCGGCCAATAACGATTCCAGCTGGTCATCTGATGCACGCACCAGTTCTTTTACCAATGCTGGGAAATCTACCTCATAAACCAGATAGATACCGCCCTGCAAATCAAGGCCGCGTTTGATAGCTTTTTCTTCCAAATCAGCTATACTGCCATCTTCCACCATGGCCATTCTTTCTTCTTCAGGCATGGTGTACATCTGAATTGTCGGCCAAAGTGCATAGACCGCCCAGATAAGCAGTAGTACGATTAATACAGTTTTAAACAGTTGATTACGTCCCATATAGATCTCCTCGCTCCAGTCTCCAAAAATTGAAGTCAGTGTCCAGCAATATTGTCTAATGATCCCAAAAAAAAGGTAATCCCCAATGGAAAACCTTCGGTTTAACTCATACTAAAATGCAGATCTAAAATATAGTGGTTTAGCTTACTTTTTGCAAGACTTTTTTAAGTTCCTCAAGGAATCATAATTTTTTCTAAAAAAACAACTCATAATTACCAATTCACCACAAAACCATTAAGTAACCGTGTGTCATATACAACTATCTATTAACGCCAAAGAAAGCCAGTATAACCATAACTGGCAATTTCTGCGGCTGTCACAATAATTACACTAGCTGGAATTTCAGAAATAGATTCTGGCTGCTTACTGGCTGCATGTATTTTAACATTGAGCAGTTCATCAAAAGACATCCTAAACATTGTTATAGCAATTAAATTGGGGCAAAAAGTTCTATTGTGGTATAGACCATCCCATTGTAAGCATCAGTGTCCTACCAATACCAAGTGTACCTTTTTGTGTCCATGCGCTATAAACGGCCACAGGGTAATAAATATCTGTATTTAAGAGATTTGAGATGCGAAAGTTTATATAAAGCTTTGGATGAAAAAATGCTGTTTTACGAAAATTCACTCCTAAATTTATATATCCATTTACATTATCACCAATTCGGCCAACAGGTAAAGATTGAGGATCAGAAGGGTCTTTTAATGAGCTATCATACTGTGGTAGCATTAAACCCACATAGTCCGCTGTTAATGCAATAGAAAATCGATTTTTTGACTGCCAATACGCCTTCATTGTTCCCAGATATTCAGGTGAATAAGCAACTTCACGTTGCGGATCACCCAGGTCCTCAGTCGACTGATAAGTTAAAGCCAAATCAATTCCTGTTTGCGGTGTGGGTGATATCTGCACCTGCGCTTCAATACCATGCGTTACCATCCGCCCCAAATTGTCATGGAAGGTGTAGTAATCTCCACGGCTGTCAAATCCTGCAGAACGGACAATGAGGTCTTTTAAATCATTCCGATAGAGGCTTAGCCCGATGGAAAAATCAGGACTTAATATAGAAAGGATATTCAGTTCCAGCGTTCGTATTTTCTCCGGTGTCAGTATAGGATTTTCCAGATTACGAACCAGGTTATAATGCATAAAGAAACTGGATCGATTAATGGCCTCACCATAAAGAAATTTCACTAAATGACTTTCTGACGGTGTCCAGATCAGTGCGGCTTGAGGAGCAAAATCAATATCATCCCGATCATGCCTGCGATAATTAATATAGGCCGGCAGGCCTAAAAGCGTATCGGGATCCAGATATTGCATATGTGAATTGTTCTGAAAATAAAGATCAAATGGCAATCGCCTCTCTAAACGGCAGCCGGCTACAAATAATATTGCCGGATGCAGCCTGTACTTCAATTGACTGAAGAATGCATTGGTAATTATCTTATCCCCACCGGTATGCGTCTTGGCCCGATTGAACCCAAAATCAGGTGCATCTGTCATCATATGGGCATCATATCCTGCATTATAATTAATACCTAGTGTCCATGAAACTCTTGGATTGGGCGTCCACCGAAAATCAGATTCAATATCCAACATACGAAAATCAGTATGCTCATACTCCCATGCATCATCCCTAAAACTCAGGTCGTACTCCATCTCATTATTGAAATAATAATATTGAAGCTTGACTGAGCATTCAATATTATTACCAAGATTCTTACGATAACCCATTCCAAAACGCATATAGCGAATCCATGTCTCACCATCATAGTTTTCATAAGGTTGAGTGAAGATGGTTTTTGCCGTACTTGTCTCATTATAGCTTAAGTCTGCTGTGAAGCCATGTCGATAGCCTGAGATCTGAAAGTATCGATTTTCTTCAGACAGCAGCCTTCCAGTTGTGCCTGGTCGAAGCCCCTCTCCAAGTCGTGAATACTCCAAATCTGGGCCCGCAGTTCTATTCAATCCAACTGAGATGTGTAAACCAAGCGGCCCTTCTTTAATTGATGTCATCGCGGCCAATCTATAAGTTTGCTCTGAGCCTATAGCCCCCACAAGCAGGGCACCCTCTTGAGCCCCCTGGTCATCATGTGTGATGATATTGATCACACCAAAAAAAGCGCCCGTACCATAAAATACTGGCATGGGACCACGTACTATCTCAATCCTTTTTATAGATTCCACCGGTATATTCATCGTTGAAATTTGTGATCCACCAAAGACAAATTCATTCTGTCTGATATTATTTACAAGAAAAATTATATTCCTGTTATAGGCATCATAGAAACCCCTTACCCCAAAATGCATGCCTAATGACATCCAATCATCAATACCAAACAGACCCGGCACATGCTCTAAAACCTCACTGAGATTTCTATAGCCATATCTGGCTATCTCATCTTGCGTTATTACTATAGTACTGGCAGGAATCTCATCCACTGTCTCCAGCCGTTTACCGGCCGAGATAATTTTAACCTTCATAAGTTCATCCAACGACATCCGGAAAAGGTCATCCACATTCTGTGCTGCAAGAGGAACAGCCGTAAATACAGTAGCAAATATCAGGGGAATAAATAATGGTGATAAGCGAATAGGATTAATAGACATTGCTTCGCCTCATATAATTATATTTCAGGCGCAAGAAACTAACTAATTATATATAATTAACAAAATAAAAATGAAGCAGGCAAGAAAAAAACTGCCTGAATAGTTTTTAGCAGTCACAATTTAAGAGAGTACAAAAATAACATTCAGAGAACGAATCCTGCCCCGGACAATAATTTCCGGGGCATTCTCACAGTAATACATAAAATTGCTTCTCTATTCTGTCTTGATTCTCTCAAGCGATTTACAAGCTCCTTTATACAAATTTTCATAATACTCATTATTGCGTGGATTCAAGTCAATGGTTTTCTGATAGTATTCAGCGGCTATTGCCTTATCCCCTTTTTTGAGGAAAGCCTCAGCCAGGCTATCCCAGGCATTCACAGATTGTGGGAATCGATCTGTATTCATCCTGAATACTTCAATAGCCTTCTCAAACTCTCCATCATTAAGAAAGATATAACCCAATCCATTGACACTTGAAGATAAATTGCCGAACATAGTCCTATCAAATTCACTACCTTCCCATTCAGACAAAATCACTTTCAACAACTCAGCAGCCTGATTATAATCTTTGTTCTTATTACAAATCTCCACTTTTGCTAAATCACCTAAAACCGTATCCCGCTTACGTATTTCTTCCAACTGAATCATGGCTTTTTCTGTACTACCGCCAAACATTCCCGGTGCCTGTAGATAAAACTGGAACAGAGTTATTCTTGCCGGCATATTTTCAGGATCCAAATCAACAGCTTTGATTATGGTTTTTTTCATTTTTTTTGCAAAACCGATCTTTTTAAAAGCCCCGGCCGTACCCGCTCTCTCAGCATAAGCCATTGCCAATTGATAGTGATTTCTGGAACTATCGTTATCCAACTCTACAGCTTTTTCTAAAAACTTGACCGCTTTTTTATGATCTTCTTCAGCAAAGTAAATACGTCCTAAATAATAAACAGATTCAGCATCATCGGGATTATCTGATGAATAAGATTTAAAAATCTCCATGGCTTCCGAATATTTCTCCATATTAAACAGTTGAATCCCTTTCTCCAGCAGATCCTCCCCCAACACTGTACCTTGAAATCCTGCAATACATATAACTGTCATAATAATACCTAAAACATGAATTCTGCTAAGTGACATCTCTTTCTCCTGACTTTAGTAGACAAACAATATAAAATATTACAGCTTTTACTCTGATTATTCAATAATCAGACCACTTTTAACAAAACTATGGGATCTGGCTTGCATACTGTTGTTTCTTATATATTTACAAAACAGTACCAACTACTATGGCTATTCCAACTATGCCAAATAGACATAGTCAATATCCTACAACTATGTTAAATCGACACTGCATTTCAGAAAGAGGTTATCATTACCTGTGATAAAACTATACGCCCTGAAAATGAATATTTTTCTATACATCTCTGTTTAATCCAAGTATTTTGGAGTTCAATCCTTTATTTCATTTGAAAATATAAAACTAAATTTTCGGCTTTCACTCTCAATTAATTTTTCATATCTTTTTAGACTCTTCAATGCAATAAACCCGGGAAAATAATATGCGACTCAAAAAACACCCCCACTGCCTGAACTGTGGTTTTAAAGTGGACGATTTCAATTATTGTCCTGAATGTGGCCAGCCCAATACTGACCGCAAACTGACACTATGGCAGTTCATCCGGGATTTCTTTGACGACTATTTCACCTTTGATTCACGCTTTTTCCATAGCGTCGGACCACTGATAGTACGTCCCGGTCACCTGACGCGTGAGTACCTGGATGGACGCCGTTTCCGTTATATCCTGCCACTCAGACTCTATTTATTCACCACATTCCTCTTCTTTTTTGTACTGGCTATTCAGGCAAAAATCGGAACAGACAGGACATATGATCAGGTTAAACCTAAAATAAGTGCTGCGGCACGAGATTCCATTGCCACCATTTTAGAGCAGCATCAGGGCGAGATCCCCCCGGCTTTATCATCTTACATATTAACTTCGCTCGATGAAGCACAAAAGGAGACAGCTGCCTATGACAGTAGCAATACAAGAATTATGTATCAAGATGGGAAAAAATCAGATAATCGTATTATTCAGATGATAGACAAGAAGGCCCGTTTTCTCATGAGCAAAGGTAAGGAAGGCGGTCGCATGTTCGGTAGTGAAGTGGTGAGACAGATCCCCAAAATAATGTTCCTCCTCCTTCCGGTCTTTGCCTTGATCTTAAAACTACTATATGTACGACGTAAATATCTATTTGTGGAGCACCTCATCTTTGCCCTGCACATTCACACGCTGGTCTTCCTTCTGGTACTGATTGCCATACTCATTCCCAAATGGTATGTGGTTCTTCCAATGATACTTCTTGTATTTATCCAATTATTCCGGGCTCTACGCAGCGTCTACAGACAGTCGATTCCAAAAACATTTGCAAAAATGATCCTTCTAACCAATATCTATGGATTTGCCTTGATGGTAGCCACAGGCCTTCTTGCACTTTTAGCCCTGGCAATGGTATAGAAAAATTGGATCTATGTTGATTTGAGTAGGTAAAGGTTGATGGCAAAATGCAAGAAGAGCAGGAGTATTGCCTACGGAAAAGAGCACTCGCAATAGAGATCACGAAGACCACGGAGCCGCCCAGCCCGCTCCGAAAGACATTGCTGATTGTCTAAAATTGTTGTAGATTAATAGCCTATGAATCAAGATAAATTCCGGTCGACTAGTCGGCCATAACAATAGATTGCCTGGACAAACACAAGGAGGACCAATGGCAGGTTTTGAAGGAACCCAATGGGCAACACGTCAGATGCGGTACCAGCTTAAGGACCGATCCTTCGACATGCTCTCTTACGATGCTGGTGTTTACGGCGTTTCCCGTTCTATCCATTACGGCCTTTTTCTGGCCTTTGAAGGCATACGTTTCTATGCTAAGAAAACCGGAGATGGCAAAACACAGTTGAACTTTGTCAATCTTCAAAAAAATCTACATCGTTTCCGCAGGTCTATGTCTTTTAATCTGGCAACCGCTCAGCAGGATATTGTACCTGAAGTTATTGAGATAGAAGATGCATTGATTAAATTTTTCCGTGATCCTGAGATGCACACTTTTGCATCCAAAATGGCAGATAATAATGCTCAAGGGTATCTCAGACCCTATACCGTAGATGAATCACTCTCTATTGGCGTTACATTTCCGGACAATCCGGCTTTCCGGGCAGTAGCCTGTTCTTATGAACGATATCTGGGCGAACCCTTCACCGGAGTTGTTACACCACATCTGGTCCGAGCCATGGGAATAAACGGAACCGGAAATCTGAAACTGGGTGTTAACTACCTGATGAGTGTCAAAGCTGTAGATGCAGCCAAACAGTGGGTACCAGGTGCTGCCTCAGCTCTATTCCTGGATGACCAACCCCATCTTTCTCTTGTAGATCGCAAAGTAACTGAGTGGGACAGCTCATGCTGCCTCTTTGCCCTCACCGACGGTACTGTCGTGAAGATCCCCGAGAGTCCATTGATTCTGCCCTCTGTAACCATTGGCGGCATATGCGCAATACTCCGCGATCAAGGCATCAATATAGTGGAACGTGAGATAACATACGGCGAGCTGATAGAGCGATCACGTAAAAACGAGATAGTTGCTGTCTGCTCTATTGGTACGGCTGGAATTCTCAACCGTGCCCAACGCATTGTACTGACCGACATGAAAGGCCGCACATTAGCCGAGCAGCATGCCGATGAGAAACATGAACTATATAAAATTCTGGGTGATGCCAAAACTACCTACTGGGATATCTTCCGGGAAAAAGCTGCTCCACCTGAGGGCGTCACACTGAACAGTTTTATACTATAGACATTCCAGATCATTTATATACCGGCCCGGAGAAAGTATTCCCGGGCCACTTTTTTTAAGGACTCGTCATGCCTCGTTCATTTTACTTGATTCTTCTTTTGCCAGCGTATCTCTTATCCCAGGCAGCAGACGACTTAACTCTGAGTCACAGTCATCCCATTTTATATAAGACTGCCATAACGCAGGCTTTGGAGCTGGGACAGATGAATAAGCCTGTACGCAAGACTATGGACGATGACTCCTGGGTAATAGGGAATACTGATCCCACCGAGATTGTCAAAATCACTGAGTCCAGGCAACATACCGGCAACTTGATTATTATGAACAATGGACAGTTGATCATTGAAAATGCAGACTTCAATCTTGATGGCAGCATCTCAATTCAGGGCGATGGTCTCCTGCGCATGACCGGTGGTCATCTGCAAATAATTCAATCTTATATCTATGAACACGAGGCCTTTCTGTTGGAACAAGGCCGACTGGAGCTGCATGATGTTCAATTCACTTCATCGGGACATAGTTGGTCAATTGGCATGATTCAGAATGCTCACTATAAGATGACAGAATCGGAGGTCTCCGATGGTTTCATCACCGTGGCCCTGCTTCATGAATCAACAGCCAGTATCTCCGGATCAACGATGCCTGGTGAATTCCTCTGCCTGGGGGCCAATCAAATTGAACTTGATAATAATGATTTTTTATTAATGTGGCTGGTGCTGCCGGAGGGCTGTGCAGTAGAGACATCACTTCCGGATGGCAAGCTTGTACCCGACTGGCACTTCTCTTCAAGTGTACCCGCTGTCACCGGCATACCATACACCGTTGATATACGTAATTGTACAGATGTCATGTGGGGACTGATCTCCAATCCCAATACACAGACTACTTTCTCAGATACAGAATTCCGAGCCCTTGGCCTCATGTTCACAGAGCCTGATTCCACAGTAGTAACAGGCATTGTTAATAATTCTACACATCAAAATGATCTCATCGAAATCTCTGATCGCGCTCTTCAGTTACGCAATTCATCAGTGCAGACATGGAGTTTTTATCCATCAAAAAAATCCAATTTAACTATTGAAAACTGTATTACAGGTGAGGTTCTGGCCCAGGACAGTGCCAGAGTTCAGCTGCTTAATTCTGTCTGTGATGGCACCGGCGGTTACATTGGTGCCATGAACGAGAGCTTCATTCTCTGCTACGGATCGCTCATCCGTACTCAGGTTATTGCCAGGATGAACAGTATCTTTGTGCTGGCCGATTGTGCAATTACGGGTCAACAAATTGCCACAGACGAACAAGCCATCATGTATCTTGCCAATACTCTCAGGCAAGTAGAACCGGAAGCTCATTCCGAGTCAGTAATTTTTGAAGCTGACATTCCTCTGACTGAGGGAGAAACACCAGGATTTATTCCAATAAAAGGAACGGCCAGGCTATTAGCCGGTCCTGCAAATCCAATCCGCTTTACCGGATATGATCTGGCATATGCATCAAATTTCCAGGAACCCGATTGGCAGCCCATTGGCGGCCGCTACCAGAAGGCCGTAATCAATGACACCCTTGCAATGTGGAATACTGCCGGCCTTGCGTCAGGAGCTTATGCTCTTCAGCTGGAACTGCACCACTCCTACGGTGACTCAATTAATACAGTCTCAATGGCACGGCTTAATGAAGCTGTGACTGCCGTAAAAACATCTCTACAGCCCCGGCTGATCAAATTGGGCAATAACTATCCCAATCCATTTAATCCTCATACCAGCATTCCATTTTATCTGGACAAGCCCGGACATGTATTAATAACGCTCATGGATATTCGCGGCAGACATGTCTCTACCCTGATGGATGAATACCGCAAATCAGGTGAACACACTGTCATGTTGAATGGAAGCCAGCTGGCAAGTGGCATCTACATATATATACTTAAATGCCATGGAAAATATCTTAAAAAAACCTGCATGCTTGTCAAATAATCCGACAGGCTGCCAGACAACTATCATTCATTCTTTACTGTCATTATTCGTAAAAGCAATTACATCAATCTCAATTTTGAAACCAAAATGTAATTCTTTGGTTGGAACAACTACTCTGGCAGGACGATGATCACCAAAAAATTCAGCGTATATTTGATTAACTTCAGTCCACAAATTTATATCAGATACATACAGCAACAAATTCAATATTTCAATATCTTATTGCTCGATAACACTTTAAAACCTTCAAGTTCATCAAACTTCAAAATTAATTCCACATGACCGAGTTTATAATCAAATCCTTCCGGGATACTCACGGTATCATAAAATGTATGACCTCAACAGCGTTCAGTAAGCTTGATATCTGACTCATATTTAATTTTACCAAATTGATCGATACATTTAAATTCAATCTCAGGGCCGATACTCTCAGATATCCTACTATAACCTATATACACTATATTTCCATCATCCTGACCGACAATCTGAATATGCGCATCAAGCCTGAATTTACCGGGTTCAGGAAAGCGAAGCTTATCATTGATCAAAATAATTTGATATTTGCCATAAAGCCTCAAATCCGGTGCATTATTCTTATCTGTTGGTAATTCTTGCTGCTCAGAGTCATAAGTTCCAGAAAACATTTGGCCATTTGACTCTATAACTTTGAATCTAATTCTACTCCTGTCAATCAGACCGGTATTATCACTTTTGTCATTCTTTCCTCTATTCATATATGAAGGCATGTGATACAAAGAAAGTTGCTTTACCATATTCGATGCACCGGTTTGAATCGGAATATCACGGATAGATGCAAATTCCCGTCTGGCATTTTTAAATAATTGAAATTTCTCATGGGATTCGGTTAAGTCAGAATTACAATTTTTGTCAATATAGACATCATCTCCATCAAAAATTATCATAATTTTATCTTTACAATTATCTGAAAAAGAGATGCTGCAATACTGCTGAGTTGAAGAATTGTATTCAGGCTCCTTCAAAATCTGAGATTGAGCCTGACAAAAAGCTACAACTAATATTAATAAAATATAGATCTTATAAATAAATCTCATTGAGTACTCCGTTATTTAGAATAGGCAAACAAGATAAAACAGGCATCACACTCACATTAAAATACTGTAATGGCTGGCTGACTGATGAGAGATTGTTATTTACAATACTAACAGTATAAATATATTACCAGAGAAAATCAAGAAAAATTAACAAAATAAGAATATTACTTGCAAAAACATGACAACAACATGCGAATTATGATTAATATTTTTCACTCTACCCCCCCCATTCGCTGAAATCAATCTACTTCTGGTTGCGTGATTAATGGACAGTTTCTGCTGAGCCTCAAGGAAATTTGCCGCAGTCGTCCTGAAGGAGCGGACTTCCTCGCAGTGACAGGTGGAGTTGAAGTAAAGAACAGGAGCATTGCCCAGCAAGTACACGGAGCCACCCTGCCATGCACGAAGGATATTGATTTCGGTGATTTTTAATTGAAATTTACCAGAGCGAATATCCAACAGCAAAACAGCGAATGTCGAATTTCCAAGGAGTTCTTACTTCGACATTCGATATTCGTTATTGGACATTGGATATTCATCATTTATAAGGACCGCTAAAAAATTCATCAGTCCTGGGGCTAATTTATGCTTTTTAATCCTGTCATCCTGTCCTGCTCTTTCCTGTTTTCGACACAGGGACACCCAAATTTTTATAAAAT
>JAGLOF010000143.1 GCA_023139105.1 bacterium | reverse complement strand
AAACCGATGTCATCCTCTGCATCTATGCGGGCGATATCGAAAGAAAAAAAGTGCGGGCCGATTTTGGCATCACCTACGATTCTGATGCGCTGAAAACTATTGATGATTTTCACGAATGGGGGCTGGAAATTACCGCTGTGGTCATTACGCGCTATGAGAATCAGCCATCGGCAAAGGCCTTTAAAAATAAACTGGAACGCCGGGGCGTCAAGGTCTACACCCATGGTTTCACCAAGGGTTATCCCACTGATGTAGATCTCATTGTCAGTGATGAGGGCTATGGCGTCAATGATTATATTAATACTACTAAGCCGATAGTCGTGGTCACCGGGCCGGGGCCGGGCAGCGGTAAGCTGGCCACCTGCCTGGGGCAGCTCTATCATGAATATAAACGGGGTGTGAAAGCCGGTTATGCCAAGTTTGAAACCTTTCCTATCTGGAATCTGCCGTTGAAGCATAAAGTGAATGTCGCTTATGAGTCTGCCACTGTGGATTTGAAAGACGTTAACCTTATTGATCATTATCATCTTGACGCCTATAATGAAAAGACCGTGAATTATAATCGTGACCTTGAGGCCTTTCCGCTTTTGCGCCGCATCCTTGAAAAGATCACCGGAGAGGAGTCGGTCTACAAGTCCCCTACAGACATGGGTGTGAACCGCGCCGGTTACGGCATTATCAACGATGAGATAGTGCAGGAGGCAGCGCATCAGGAGATTATTCGGCGTTATTTTCGCTGTGCCTGTGAGTACGCCCTGGGCCTGGTTGAAAAGGACATCTTGCAGCATGCCGAATTGATCATGAAGAATGCGGGGGCCAAAACGGAAGACCGTGTTGTGGTCCAACCCGCTCGCGAGGCCGCTATTCAAGCCGAAAAGAATGGCAAAGGCAATGAGGGGATTTTTTGCGGCGCTGCCATGGCCCTCTCAGACGGCACGGTTATTAAAGGCAAGAATTCACCGCTGATGCACGCAGCCTCCAGCCTGGTCATCAATGCCTTGAAGCATCTGGCAGGATTGCCCGATGAGCTGCACCTGATTGCACCGAATATCATTGATGCACTGGCCCATCTGAAGAAAGAAATCCTGAACGGGAGAATGGTCAGCCTGGATCTGGAAGAGACGCTGATCGCCCTCAGTATCAGCGGTACATCCAATCCTACGGCGCAGATGGCCGTGGAGATGCTCAGGGCACTCAATGGCTGTGAGGTGCATTTGACCCATATTCCTTCTCCTGGTGATGAGGCGGGTCTGAGAAAGCTGGGGGTAAATTTGACCTCTGATCCTGATTTTTCGTCTAAGAGCCTGTTTGTTGACTGATGGGGCAAAAGCGGTAAAAAAATAGTATTCTTCGACGGACCCTGCGACTAAGAAATTTTATAACTCAACGTTTACGCCATTACCCAACCTCTTTAAGCCAGGAGTAGGGCGGATTACTCTTCTCAAATCCGACATCAAATGAAAAGGATTTATTCCATTCCAACAACATTTTTTGTCGGATTTGGGAGTGAGATTCATCGATTCGTGTTGTATTTGGGCGTTCCTGCCAGTTGGCCGCATGCGCCATCAATGTCATCGCCTTTGGAGAGCCTTAATGTGACAGGAGCATAGAGAATGGGACAGATAATATCTGAAAAAGCTTGAATTCTTGCCTTATCCGGTCGTTTGAATTCATCACTTGTAGGATTATAGGCAATGAGATTTACCTTGCAGGGTATGCCTTTCAGCATTTTTATAAGACGGTGGGCATCTTCTGGAGTATCATTTATTCCGTCAATCAATACATACTCAACTGTTAGACGGCTTCGTGCCTTTTGTGCGTATGCTCTGCTTGCAGTTATTAATTCATCAAGAGGATATTTCTTGTTTATCGGCATGATTTTGTTTCGTTGTGCATCGGTTGTGGCATGAAGTGAAAGAGCAAGCTGAAATTGATGTCCTTCTTCTGAATATCTCTTAATCTCCGGTACCAGGCCTGCTGTTGAAATAGTGATTTTTCTGTGACCTATTGCAATGCCATCTGAATCTTTTATAATATACAATGCTTTAAGCAGGTTGTCATAGTTCTGAAAGGGTTCACCCATACCCATTACAACTACATTAGATATTTTCTCTCCCAGCATTCGTTGAATTCCCATGACCTGTTCTACCAGTTCATGAGTGTATAGATTTCTTGTAAGCCCCAATTTGCCAGTTGCGCATATTTTGCAGCCAAGAGCACATCCTACCTGTGAAGAGATGCATACGGTTCGTCGGTCTTTTTCAGGTATCAATACTGATTCAATATAGAGACCATCTTCCAGCTGCCAGAGGAATTTTTCCGTGCCTGAGATTGCTGATATTTGTCTCTCTGCAAGCTTTAAGCGGCTGATATATGCAACTCGGGCAAGTTTTTTTCTAAGTTCTTTTGAAATATTTGTCATCTCATCGAATCTATCCAGGTCACGGATATACATCCATTTCCAGAGTTGCTCTGCCCTGAATTGACGTTCATCAATTAGTGAAACAAATTGGTGAAGTTCATCACGAGATAGGCTTTTTAAATTGATTTTTTTCAAATTTATTTGTCAAGACGCATCATGAACGACAGCGTTGTGCCTTTTTCGAATTTAAAAGTTACATCATCCATTAATTGACGTAGAATGAAGATTCCCCGTCCGCTCTCTTTGAGCATATTCTCCGGTGCCAGCGGATCAGAAATGCTGCTGGGATCAAAGCCGCTTCCCTGATCAGAAACCGATACGGTTAAAGTTGTCGGTGTTATTTTTACGAGAATATCAACGGTTTTTTCCGGATCTCGACCATTACCATGTGTAATAGCATTGCCCACAGCTTCTGTAATTGCAATGGATAAGTTGTTCTGTTTGTCCTGGTCCAAGCTTAGTTGTTTGGCAAGTCTGACGGAGAGCTCTTCAATATGCGTTAGCTCTTCAATACGGCTGGGGATTGTCATCGAAATTGTGTTTTCTGAGCTCATTCTAATCTCTCTTTTTGCAGGTCATAACATCCAGCTGCATCTCAGCCGGACACGCGTCACATTTTGAGAAGGACTGTTTATAAGTTTTGTTCTATTCCATTGTACATATATGGAACAAATCAGTCCTGATTCTTTATACGTGAGTAGAGCCGAAGGCCCCCAATGTTGAAAATCTGATGATAGTTTTTCTGATCCCTGTGTATACTGGTATCCCAGACGTCGATACCAAAAGAGGCCGGGTGCTAATATCCAGTATGGGCTTGGCCTGTATTCAAAATTTAAAGCAACTGCATGTGCAGTTCTTGATAGCAGTCGTTGCTCCTGCCATTTACTCCAATGTAATTTACCGTTTTCATCCAAATCAAGCCTATATGTAGCAACCATATTAATATTGTTACAAAGCCGGTATCGTACTGAATCTACAATGGTCAGCTGTCTGTAGAGATAGCTGCGTAGATTAGGGAACATTTCCTCAAAGTCATAATCAATATAGTTAGCCATTATGTTAACGCGTTGTATACAGCGTAAGCGCTTATTCGGTGTCCATATAATACTTGGCTGTAGCCTCAGTATACGCATCCAATGGTTATCTGCACTACGCTGTCCGGACAGATAGATCAGATGATTTCCGTGAGCTGAGAGCCGCACATGGGTCTTTAACCAGGGTGACAGGGCATGGAAAAAGTGTATCTCCGTATGCCAGCGCAGTTCGTCATGATCATCAACATTTGCCTTGTCAGGAGTATCGTATTGAGTGTTCTCAATACGGGCGGAGAAGTCCAGACTGTCGGCGTGATTCCATAAATATCCTATTTTAATTTTGGCAAATGTTCTCTTTGTCCTGTTATCCGGAGTCGCCAGTATTCTACCTGAAAATGAGCGCGTCTGACCTAACTTATATCGTTCTTCATTGCCTGTTATGCCTATACTGAACGAAGAGTAAAATCCCTGCGTGGATATTACGTGTTGAATGAATAGATCCGTATCATAATCATTTCTTTTTCGCTGCAAAGATCTGTCATCTTTGTCTACATGGTGAATTGCCAATTCTCTCCATGCGATACCCGTTCTTATTCTTAGTTTGCCGGTGCGTCCTACTGGATAGGTCAATCGGTTTTGTATTTGATAATTAAGTCCTTTTCTCGACTCTATCAGGCCTGCGCTGTCCAGGTAATAGTCTCTTCGCTGTTGAAGCATTCCGGCTGTTAATGTATCTGTTGCATTTCCTGAAAATTGACGATGAACTTGATACGCTACGTCTAATGTACTATTATTTCGGCGATTAAGCCAGTCAACATTTCCATATGTACGAAAACGATGAATATAATCATTTATTTTCAACTGTGAAAGGTTGATACCGCCTCTTATCATAGGCCCCGTGTCTGTAATGCTGTGTCGCCTGTCCTCTTTGATACCAACGGCCACGGGGAGTGTGCCCAAACTATTCTGCCATCTAAGTCCAAGTACCGCATCATATGCTTTAATGTCTCTTCCCCGTCCGGATTGCCTGTCGAGATAACGAAAATGTGAAGCTGTTGTGTAGATTAAAAAATTTGGATTAAATGTCTTTTCAATGCGCAAAAGACCTTTAACTTTATCTTTCCATTTATCACCATTTATTGTTACCAGGCGGGCGGATGTAAGACGTTCGGAAAATGATATGTCCAGACCTTTGGCCGGACATAAGGCTTTATAAATATCCAGTCTCCAGTGATCTGTTCGTAAGCCCCTTGTATATGCGGAGGCAACGGAATCCGGTGCTTGAGAGAATGCATGTTGTGTGTTAATGCCAAATAACAGCACTATTAATAAATGTAAAATGACATAGGTCCGTGGCAAAAAAGGCCGCCGCCTATTATTAATGCCTGACGAACAGGTACTAATGAAGCGACTCCGCAATATTTTTCCCTTCACCTCTCAGATGTAAAGCTCCTCCGGAGATAATCAATTTCATTGCTTCTTCAACAGATATATTAAGCTCAATTATTGATGTTTTTGGGACAAACAAGAGGAATCCTGATGTGGGATTAGGAGTTGTAGGCAGAAAGATACTGACTACATCCTCCTCTAATGCGTTCTGAACCGGGCCAGTAGTGTCTTGGGTGAAGAATCCAATAGACCACAATCCCTTTCTTGGATATTCGAATAGTACGGCTTTTTTAAAGATTTCTCTTTTTTCCGAGAGAATTGCCTCGGCTATTTCCCGAATGGCTTTATAAAGACGGTTTGCCAGTGGAATCCGTCCCACAATAAAATCACCCAGTGCAAGAATGCGTTTTCCAAGGAAATTACGTGTGAGGCTGCCGGTAACAAGCAAAAGACCTATGAGTCCCAGAATTCCAACACCGGGGAAGTCAATATTGTCAGGTCTGTTAAGTATCTGAATGGCTATAAATCTAATGACTGTTTCACGTAATAAACTGTCCAGCAGGCCGAAAAGTTTAAAAAGTATATAAGCGGTTAAAGTGATTGGTGCCAGTACCAATAGTCCTGCCAGAAGAGTACGACGCATGCGATGCAGTATCTTATTTGTATGGCTGTGTGGCATTATGACTCCGCTAAAAAATATGGTTCTATTTTATTTTTTTGGAACGACTTTATAAACTTTTTCATTTTCTTTAGCCATGCCGTATTTTTCTCTGGCTATTTTTTCTGTGTATTCGGGTGTTTTTAATTTTTCTTTTTCTTCTTCCAGCCGGATCTTTTCAGCCTCAAGTATTTTAATATCATTGGTCAGCTTGTCTTTTTGTTGGTTAACACGGCGTTGTTGAATAAAACCTCGTTTGCCAAAGCTAAGTGCCAGCACCAACGTAAAAAGCAGGCATAGAGCCAGTATCCAGCCAATATGTACCCGGTATGGCTGTTTGCGGCGTTTATGTGTCTTTCGTTTTCTCATTAAGCTGTCCATGAAATGAAACGGGGCCATCTCCTAAAAGAGATGGCCCTTGTAATATGCTAGTTTTTAAGACCTATTTCAAGACGTTTTTACCGGCATAGAGTGCGCCGTCGCCCAGATCTTCTTCTATACGAAGGAGTTGATTGTATTTTGCAACACGTTCGCTGCGGCATGGAGCACCTGTCTTGATTTGACCGCCGCTGGTTGCAACAACCAGGTCGGCAATAGTCGTATCTTCTGTTTCACCCGAACGGTGAGAGACCATCCATGTATATCCGTGACGATCAGCCATCTGTATAGTGTCCAGAGTTTCAGTCAATGAGCCAATCTGGTTTACTTTTATGAGGATTGAATTGGCAACACCCATTTTAATACCTGTAGCAAGACGTTCGACATTGGTAACAAAAAGATCATCACCTACCAGTTGGCAGCGGTCACCGATACGATCTGTGAGTAGTTTCCAACCATCCCAATCATTCTCATCCATTCCATCTTCAATGGAGAAGATGGGGTATTTATCAACCAGCTTTTCCCAGAAGTCTACCATCTCTTCAGCGGTCAGTTCACGGTTCTCAGATGCCAGGATATAGCGTTTCTTATCAGCATCATAGAACTCACTGGCTGCAGGATCAAGAGCCAGATAGAAATCATCCCCACCTTTGTAACCAGCTTTTTCAATGGCTTCAAGAATAATTTCAATGGCTTCTTCATTGGACTTCAGATTGGGTGCAAAGCCACCTTCATCACCTACAGCTGTGCCATAACCTTTTTCTTTCAATACATTTTTCAATGTATGATAGACTTCAGCAGACATGCGATAGGCTTCGGAGAAATTGGTTGCGCCTACAGGAGCGATCATGAATTCCTGTAAGTCAACACTGTTGTCTGCATGTGAGCCGCCATTCAATACATTCATACAGGGAACAGGAAGTGTACGTCCTGCAATTCCACCAATGTAACGGTAGAGAGGAAGGCCGGAGAATTCGGCAGCTGCATGGGCCACGGCCATTGATACACCAAGAATGGCATTTGCGCCTAATTTACTCTTATTAACCGTGCCGTCAATATCCAGCAGTAACTGATCGATTTCAGCTTGATAGACTGCATCTTCACCAATAATTTCCTGGGCGATGGTCTCATTGACATGATCAATGGCCTTTAATACGCCCTTGCCCAGATAGCGATCCTTATCACCGTCACGCAGCTCAACAGCTTCATGCTCGCCCGTTGAAGCACCTGATGGCACGGCTGCACGGCCTACAATGCCACTTTCAAGAGCAACCTCAACTTCAACGGTAGGATTACCACGGGAGTCGAGAATCTCTCGTCCTAATACATCGACAATTATAGACATTTGTATCTCCTTTTATAGAAATTGTTATGTTATTTATTGTCTTCCAATGCCATAATATGTGAAACCTTTGCTTCTCACTTTTTCCGGATTATAAATGTTGCGTCCGTCAAAGATAGCAAAGCTGTTCATATTTTTCTTCATGTACTCAAAATCAGGTTCACGATATTCAAGCCATTCAGTTACAAGTATTAAGGCATCTGAATTGCGTATAGCTTCATAATTATCTTCACAGAGGGTCACCATCTTATCAAGTCCCAGGCGTCGTGCTTCTTCCAAGGCCACGGGATCATGTGCTTTGAGAGTGGCACCCAGTTCATGCAGAGTTTTTATCAGCACGCGGGCAGGTGCTTCACGCATATCGTCTGTCTTGGGTTTGAATGACAGGCCCCATAGTGCAATGGTCTTGCCTTTAACGCTGCCACCAAAGTGTTCCAGTATACGTGGGATAAGAATTGTCTTTTGATCTTGATTTACATCTTCAACAGCGGTTAATATACGCATATTGTAATCATACTTGCTGGATGTGTGGATGAGAGCCTTGACATCTTTTGGGAAACATGATCCGCCATATCCAACACCGGCAAATATGAAGGCCTTGCCAATACGACGATCAGATGCAATGCCTCTTCTTACGTTTTCAATATCTGCGCCAACACGGTGGCATAAATTTGCCATTTCATTCATGAAGCTGATCTTTGTGGCAAGCATTGAATTAGCGGCGTATTTAGTCAATTCCGCACTGACTATATCCATTACAATTATTGGATTTCCAGTACGGACAAATGGAGCATATAGCTGGCGCATGGTCTCGCCAACTTCATCGCTGTCTGTGCCAATTACTACACGGTCAGGATACATGAAATCATCTATTGCCGCACCTTCTTTGAGGAATTCAGGATTGGAAACCACATGGACGTCAATATCTGTCTGCGTCTGAATTTCAGCTTTAACCAATGCAGCCGTTCCTACAGGAACTGTAGATTTGTCTATGACAATTTTAGGGTGTGTCATATATTGACCAATGGCCTTTGCCACAGCCAGCACATATGTAAGATCTGCAGATCCGTCTTCATCCGGCGGCGTACCTACAGCAATGAAAATTATGTCGGAGTTATGTACAGTATGTTTCATATCTGTAGTAAAAGTTAATTTACCATGATCAACATTTCGCTTAAGCATTGCCTCGAGACCGGGTTCATAAATCGGGATTATACCATTTTTCAAATCGGCAATCTTCTTCTCGTCGACATCCATGCAGATTACATGATTTCCAGCTTCGGCAAAACAGGTGCCGGCTACCAGACCAACATAACCACTGCCGATGACTGATAATTTCATAGATGCTCCTTTTTGTGAATTTAGTAGATATAGATTAATTGTTTTTAATTATTTGTTCATATTTCGATCGTTATAATAGTCAATGTGATGCTATATCGTTCATTAAGTATCTAAATGTCTGAAAAATCATTGAGTTGAATTTCTGTTGCAATAGTTCTGCCTTTGTGTGCTTAAATTAAAAGAAATTATCAAATAAACAATAATAGTTTTGTTTTTCCTTGTGGTCTTTGCGACGAAAGCTCTTTCTAACTTCAGCACTGATGGTCAGTACCAAGTTCTTCACGCAGGAACGTGCCTGTATACGAAGCCTCACTGGCAGCCACATCCTCAGGTGTTCCGGAGGCAACTATCTCTCCGCCACCGTCTCCACCCTCTGGCCCAAGGTCAATAATCCAATCTGCGGTCTTGATGACATCGGGATTATGCTCAATAACTATAACGCTGTTACCTTTATCCACCAGGCGGTTTAAGACGCCCAGGAGCATGCGTATGTCTTCAAAGTGTAGGCCCGTTGTCGGTTCATCCAGTATATAAAGTGTGTTGCCTGTAGCCATTTTTGAGAGCTCTGTTGAGAGCTTTACGCGTTGTGCTTCCCCGCCTGAAAGCGTAGTGGCGGGCTGGCCCAGGTGGATATAACCTAATCCTACATCTGTCAATGTCTGCATTTTACGCTGGATAGCCGGTATACGAGCGAAGAAATTCAGGGCCTCTTCAACAGTCATATCCAGAACATCGGCTATAGATTTACCTCTATACTTCACTTCCATGGTTTCACGATTGTATCTCTTGCTTTTACAGACTTCACACGGTACGTATACATCGGGTAGAAAATGCATCTCAATTTTAATTGTTCCATCCCCTTCGCATGCCTCACATCTACCGCCTTTCACATTGAAACTGAATCTACCCGGTTTGTAGCCTCTTATTTTGGATTCGGGCAGTTCTGCAAATAGATTGCGGACATGGGTGAAAACACCGGTATATGTTGCAGGATTGGAACGTGGTGTGCGGCCAATAGGTGATTGATCTATATCTATTACTTTGTCTATATGGTTAATGCCTTCCAGGGAATCATGCTCAAGTGCAGCGGTCTTACTACGGTAGAAGTGTGTTTTGAGTAGTGGATATAGTGTCTCGTTAATCAACGTTGATTTTCCTGAACCAGATACTCCTGTTATTGCTACAAAAAGCCCCATGGGTAAATCTACATCAATATTTTTTAGATTATTGCCGCGAGCTCCTTTGATGGAGAGCAGCTTGTCACTTGCTTTTCTCCGGGATTCCGGCAGCTCAATGACTCTCTTTCCGGAGAGATACTGTCCTGTCAATGAAGCTTTTGTATTGATTATTTTTTGCGGCGAACCTTGGGCAATTATCTCTCCGCCATGTTTACCGGCTCCTGGTCCCATGTCAACAATATGGTTGGCAGCCATGATTGTATCTTTGTCATGTTCAACTACAAGGACGGTATTGCCAAGATCACGCAGGGCTGTCAATGTCTTTATAAGGCGTTCATTATCACGTTGGTGCAGGCCGATAGACGGTTCATCCAGAACATAGAGTACACCAACCAGTTGTGATCCAATTTGTGTGGCCAGCCTTATGCGCTGTGCTTCACCTCCTGAGAGTGTTGAGGCAGCTCTGTCCAGAGTAAGATAATTCAGCCCAACATTGAGAAGGAAAGAGAGTCTGTCGTTGATCTCTTTCAGGATTTGAAAGGCAATCATCGAATCACGTTTATTTAAATCCAGGTTCTCAAAAAATATCTGGGCCTGCTGAATAGACATGAGTGTCACGTCTCTTATAGATAGGTCATTGACCCTGATAGCCAGACTCTCTTTTTTCAAACGTGCACCATGACACTTTGGACAGAGGAGTACATTCATAAATGACTCAATCCAGGTTCTGATATGTTGCGATTGAGTCTGCTTGTAACGTCGCATGAGGTTCTCTATAATTCCTTCAAATCGATTGATGAAGACACCTTCTGATTTTCGATCGGAGGATGAGTATTTAAATGTGAGTTCTCTATTTTTGGAACCATAGAAGATGATATCTTTCTGTTCATCGGTTAATCCGGAAAAAGGTGTGTGCAAAGAAAATCCATAGGCCTCTGCCACGGCTTTAAGCTGTGTAAAATACCATCCGTCCCGGTTTTCACCCCATGGTTTTACGGCACCTTCTATCATCGATAAGCTGGGATCGGGTACAATAAGATTAGGATCAATCTTCATTGTAGTGCCAAGCCCGTTACACTCAGGGCATGCACCATAGGGTGAATTGAATGAAAACATGCGCGGTGTAGGTTCTTCATAGCTGATATTGCAATGTACACAGGCATAATTGGCAGAGTATAGTCTTTCTTCTTCTTCGACTATATCTATAAGCACGACACCCGATGCCAGCTTAAGAGCTATTTCCAAAGAGTCGGCAAGACGTGTGATAATTTTTGAGGTGATTACTAATCTATCAATTACAATGTCAATTTTGTGTTTCTTGTTTTTGTTGAGTTTTGGATCTTCATCCAGCTCCATTATCTGGCCGTCAACACGGACGCGGAGAAAACCATCACGCCTGATCTGTTGGAAGGATTCTTTGAATTCGCCTTTGCGTCCACGAATAACCGGCGCCATAATCATGATGCGCGTACCCTCTTCAAGCTTCATGACGGCATCAACAATTTGCTCAATAGTCTGTTTTTCTATTTTACGACCACATTTGTAGCAATAGGGCACACCTATACGGGCATAGAGCAGGCGAAGGTAATCATAAATTTCCGTTGTAGTACCCACTGTGGAACGCGGATTACGTCCGGACACACGTTGTTCAATTGAGATTGCAGGGGAGAGCCCTTCAATTGATTCAACATCGGGTTTTTCCATCAGACCAAGAAATTGTCGGGCATATGCAGAGAGTGACTCTACATAACGGCGCTGGCCTTCAGCATAAATAGTATCAAATGCCAGTGAAGATTTTCCTGAACCAGATAGCCCGGTTATAACAACCAGCTCGTCTCTGGGCAGGTCCAGGTCGATGTTCTTGAGGTTGTGCTCACGTGCACCGCGAATTGATAATTTGTTAGATTGTGCCATATATGAAAAAAATCCTTGTATTCATCTTCTATTGTTGTTTATTTAGTCTATCTGATAAATAATAGTGTGAATGCTATCCATCCGGCCTTTGATGGGGCTGGTCAGTTATTATTATATATTTAAGGAGACGTACATGAAAATGTTCCGCCTGTTCTGTTTGACACTAGTGCTAGTGGTTCTTGTATTACCGATCATGGCCGATGATGGTAATGTTGCCGCACTTCTGCGTCAGGGTGATACAGCATCTGATTCTTCCGATTACACCAATGCTGCTGTAGCCTATATCAATGTCCTTAAAATTGATTCTCTGCATTATGAAGCCCTGTGGAAGACAGGCGACATGTATACCGAATTAGCTGATCTGCTTTCAGATAAGGAAAAGAATCAGAAAGAGATCTATTTTAATAAGGCAGAAGAATACTGTCTGAAGGCAATCGTCGTCCAACAAGAGGGCTGGGAAGGTCATGCCAAGCTTTCAGTTGTTTATGGCCGTTTGGGCCTCTTCCGTGGTGGTAAAGAGAAGGTGAAAATTGCTCAGAAAGTCCGTTTTGAGGCAGAAAAGGCAGTTGAATTGAATCCTGATTGCGCATTGGCCATGCATGTTCTCGGGCGCTGGCATCAGAATGTTGCAGATCTGTCCGGTATAATGAAGTTCTTTGCCAAAAAGCTCTTTGGGGAAGAATTAAAGGGTTCACATGCTCAGGCTGCTCAGTGGTTTACAAAGGCTGCGGTCATTGAACCGGATATACTTCGTCATCCCTATCAACTTGGTGTCTCTTATAAAAAGATCAAGCAAAATGATAAGGCCAGAACCGCTCTTGAAACAGCTATCACTCTTATCCCTGAAGACAGTGAAGAGCAAGGTTTCATGGAAGAAGCCCGGAAGATGCTTAAAAAACTGAAATAATATATTTTTCAAAGAACAAGTTATATTCCATATCCCCGGCTATTTATTGTCGGGGATATTTTTATATTAAAGAAGCTGCCATTCCGTCGGCCTGAAACATTCCACTGGAAGTTGGAATTAAATTTGTACCTTGCTCTTTCAGCCAGCCAGCTTCAATAAATGTTTCTACCTGATCTATATTGCCCGAGACAAGTTGCCTACTGATGCCTTCACTAGTTCTCAGGCCCAGTGCTATCTGTTCTATCCTCTCTTGATCAGGTCTGAGTTCTTCCGAACCTGCCAATGGAAGTTTTTCATCTTTAATTGCATGTACGTATTGGTCAATATCTGATATATTCCAATAGCGTACAGGTGGCAGATAACCATGAGCCGATGCACCAAGTCCAAGATATGGTCTGCCGGTCCAGTATGCTGCATTGTGGCGGGCACGGCACCCGGATCTGGCAAAGTTTGAGACTTCATAGTGTTCATAACCTGCATTTTCTAACATAGTCACTGCCAGCTGATACTGTTGGGCCAGCATCTCTTCTTCCGGACGGGGCAGGTCGCCGCACTCTATCCGGCGTCCTGTCTCAGTATCATCATTCCATGTAAGGGCATATGCTGAAATGTGTTCCGGTGACAGGGCAATGGCTTCTTTCAAAGATCTCTGCCATTGGTCAACATTCTGTCCCGGCAGGCCGTAGATCAAATCAATTCCAATCTGTTTGAATCCTGCTGACCTGGCTGATTGAAAGGCCTCTCTGGCTTCATCAGCAGAATGAATACGGCCCAGCATTGTCAGTTCTCTATCACAAAAAGATTGAATTCCAAGGCTTAGTCTGTTTATGCCTTGCAGGCTCAGTTGTGTCAGATATTCTGCGTCAATAGTCCCGGGATTGGCCTCAATGCTTATCTCCGGATTTTCTTCACATCTGAACCTTGTCTTGATTTCATGGAGTATCATATGAATTTGCCGGATAGAAAGAAGTGAAGGAGTACCACCACCCAGATAGATAGATGTAATAATAGCAGGATTAATCCGACCGGCGTATAGATTGATCTCTCTGCATACGGCATCAACATACATGGGAATGCTGCCCAATGCATCCCCATGAGAGTAAAAATCACAATAATGACATCGGACGCGACAAAAAGGAATATGAATATAAATGCCGGTCTGTGTCATAGTTAACGAATAAGTTTAAGTATACGGTTCCACCGGATTTTATTGAAGAGCCGGTAGAGTGGAAGATGGCTGTCCCATGACCAGTAGACAATTAAACCCTCTCCCACTATATAGCGTTCAGGAAGAAAACCCCAATATCTGGAGTCCAGACTATTATCACGGTTATCGCCCATCATGAAATAATGCCTGTGCTTTACAGTATATATGTGACCTTTAAGCGGTTCCCCATCCAACAGAAATGATTCGGAGGGATATATGGAAATGGCACTGCGCCATCTGTCAAGGTTCTCTACTGTCAACTCAATGCTTTCACCTTCATAGTTTAAAGCCAGTTGATGTCCTTCATATACCATCAATTGGAAACGTTCAAACCATTTTTCTTTATTGGTCTCATTAAAATGAAGTGTATCACCCGGCGATGGTACTACAACAGGTCCATAAAAATCACGGTTTCCTTTTCCTGGCGGAAAAATACCTCTCTCTTTATATTGAGGAGATTCCATTGGTCTGATGAATTTATGGTCGGGCGGCATAGGAGAGAGCTTGCCGTTGATATATGTTTTTTTTGCATCAACAAAAATGGTATCACCACTCACGGCCACACAACGTTTGATATAGTTGAGTTTGTCATCACGGGGATATTTAAATATGACTACATCGCCTCTTTGGGGTTTACGAAAACCAGGTGTACGGAAAAATGGTACTTTAAAACCCAGCTGCGTGTAGGGAATGCCAATCCAGTCAGGAGAGCGCAGGCCATAGACAAATTTATTAGCCAGTAGAAAATCTCCCACCAGTAATGAATCTTCCATAGATCCTGTAGGAATACGAAAAGGGTAGATGACAAGGGCACGTATGAGCAGGGCAATAGCAATTGCAACAAAGAGTGATTCGGAGTATTCACGAAAAGCATTTTTACGTTTTTTAGGTTTAGCCTTCTCAGAAGGTTGCATGGTCATTAAAAACCTCATTATCCTTATGCGGATCCAGTGTCGTCACTAATAATTATTTTATTTTCAATACAGCAAGAAAAGCTTCCTGAGGAATTTCCACGCTGCCTACCTGTTTCATACGCTTTTTACCGGCCTTCTGTTTCTCAAGCAGTTTACGTTTACGGGAGATGTCGCCGCCGTAACACTTGGCTGTAACGTTTTTGCGTAAAGCTTTAACAGTTGTCCTTGCTATTACCTTTGAACCCAGTGCTGCCTGAATAGCTACTTCAAACATCTGACGGGGGATCAGTTCTTTCAGCTTACTGGTCAGTTTCTGACCCCAGTGAAAAGACTTGTCACGATGCACAATCATTGAGAGTGCATCTACGGGATCACCGTTTATAAGGAGATCAAGCTTAACCAGATCGGAGCGGCGCATGTCGGTGATCTCATAATCAAAAGATGCATAGCCGCGGGACAGGCTTTTCAGTTTATCGTAAAAATCAAAAATAATTTCAGAAAGCGGTAGTTCATATTTCAGGTTTACTCTATGTGTATCGAGGTATGTCTGATCCCTGAATATACCACGACGCTCCATGCAGAGAGACATAAGGTTGCCTACATACTCTTTGGGAGCAATTATGGATGCATCAATAAAGGGTTCTGTGATATAGTCCAGCTTATTAGGGTCAGGCAGGGCTGCCGGCGTATCAATGACTATGCGTTCACCATCTTTTGTAAAGACTATAAACTCTACATTGGGGATGGTAGTAATGAGCTGTTGATTGTACTCACGCTCCAACCGTTCCTGGACAATCTCCATATGGAGCAGCCCCAAAAACCCCACACGGAAGCCGAATCCCAGTGCCGCAGAACTTTCTGGCTGTATTGTCAGAGCAGAATCATTCAGCTGCAAGCGGTCAAGGGCGTTGCGCAATTCTTCCAGATCTTCGGAATCTGTTGGGAAGAGTCCGGAAAAGACCATTGGTTTTGGTTCTTTGAATCCTGCCAATGCCTTTGTGGCCCTGTTTTCCATTATAGTTATTGTGTCGCCTACTTTGGCATCTTTCAGATTTTTCACACTTGCTATTATATAACCAACTTCACCGGCTTGCAGTTTTCCCACAGGATGACGGGTCAGACGCAGATGCCCTATTTCATCGATCTCAAAACTTTTGCCTGTAGACAGGAAGACCATGGTGTCACCTTTTTTGATCTCACCGTCTACCAGTCGTACATAGCATATGGCACCGCGATAGTAGTCGAATACCGAATCAAAGACCAATGCCCGTGGTTCTGATTTTTCCTGACCTGACGGAGCCGGAATCTGTTGAATAATGGCATCCAGGATTTCGGGGATACCCAAGTTCTCTTTGGCACTGGCCAGGAGAATGTCATCTTCATCAACGCCCAAAAGATCACAGATCTGGTGCTGCACCTCTTCAACCTGTGCACTTGGAAGATCAATTTTATTGATGATGGGTATAATAGTCAGGTCGTTTTCCATGGCCAGATAGATATTGGAGACTGTCTGGGCCTCGATTCCCTGAGCCGCATCTACAATGAGAAGTGCACCTTCACAGGCAGCCAGGCTGCGGGATACTTCATAAGAAAAGTCTACATGCCCTGGCGTATCAATCAGGTTAAGTATGTAGCGTTCCTTTTGAGCGTCTTGATAATGCATGGTTATAGCGTGGGCTTTAATTGTGATACCGCGTTCACGCTCAAGTTCCATGTCGTCCAGTACCTGGCTTTTCATAGCCTGGGGTGATACTGTTCCAGTGGCTTCCAGAAGCCTGTCGGCCAATGTCGACTTACCGTGGTCGATATGGGCGATAATGCAAAAATTTCTAATATTTTTCATATTCATAGCTGGTCAATATACGGCTTTTTTGAGGGTAAAGCAAGGGGTATTGACTTAGTTTGTATGATAAATTAAACACGACACAATCATACCACTACGAGGAAAATGTCCGCCGTATTGCTTTAAGTGCATTGAACAACGGATGTAGCGGGCATAGATATGAACACCAGGGACGCCTTATAAATAGTGAGGCAATCAATACCAAGGCCATTACTATAAACTGCCATGTATCTCCGATCATACGGAACATAACGCCAAAGACCTCATAGGACGGCATTGTCGGATTTCGTGTTACAAGAGCTGTCAATACTACGCATAGTGCAGCAATAGACAGGATCAATTTCAAAGATCTGTGCAGTTTTATGGGGAGTTTTTTCTTGCCGCCACCTACTTTGCCAAGACATTCCTGTGCCGCTCCAAATGGACAGAACCAGTTGCAATAGGGATTAAAACCGGTTGTCAGTGTATATGTAACAATACCGCCTATTAATATATACCAGTAAAGGTGATTGGGTATAGGAGGGAATTGTCCAAGCAGCATTCTATTAATCCAGCCAATGGTGAGAGGCTGGTTTATTATGAATCCAATAGTCACAAGTCCGGTGAGCATTGATATCCATCGGATAATTTTAGCCTGTTTCTTTAAGGGGCCCCGGGCAAGGAGACCCAATCCAAATAATCCTATTAGCAGAATCTCTGCTCTTCCGAATTTCCATGGCGGCCCCGGCGACCTGGAAATGGGCTGTCCATAAATTTTATGGGCTATTTTACCACAGGCTATGCGTGAACCATCAATAAATGCCTTTGAGGTGTATGTTGCCCCAGATACTATGTCAATATCTTTACCTGGAATCCATTCATCGGTGATAGCCTTGTCTTTGAGGCGTCGATATATACGGTTCCTGCTTACCCGATAATAGAAAGCCGGTGTCTCAGTGTGCCTGGCAGCATCTATCTTTAGAATCGTTCCTGTGGTATCAGTAGCCACCAGCATTTGCATAGTGCCTCCATAACCAATGGCTTCGCCAGTTGCCAGGTAGCCAATCAGGCGATTATCTCTCATGGCTGAAATTATATTTCCGTCAGATTTAAAGCTGTCGGCTCCGGAGAATATTGACCGGTAGGCAGGTTCCATGTCCCTGGCCTGTTGTTTTATGCCTATTACCCAAGCTGTGCCCAATAATATTATAAGAACAATTGTTTTCAACCAAAAATTTTGAGGCGATCGTGCTGCCAATTTCATTGTAAATCCTTATTTCATATCTTCTCTGGCGGTGATGGACGTACTGCCGTCCATCTTCCAGAAGTCAGAATCGGAGATCTGCTGCCCATAACCAGAGGCCTGATCCAGAGTCACCATAATGTGGTTAAGCGGTTTTATTTTACCTTCAATAACTTTACGAATCATCTGATGTAGCCATGAATTATTTGGTTTTGTAAATGGACAATTCCTTTTACAATTGGAGCAGCTGAAACCATTGTAGTCGAAACAACTTTCCGGATTTATATACCATTTGAACGTACCATTGGAATTGGATGGTGATGGTCCTTCCCAGGTTCGTTCTCCCGTTGGGATGGAACCAGTGGGGCAGTCATGAGCACAGGTCATACATGCTTCACAAAATTCGGTAACACCAAAGCGGATTGGTTTATCAGCAATCAGCGGCATGTCTGTAATGACTTTTGCGATACGGACGCGGGGTCCGTACTTAGGTGTGACTAGTAAACCATTACGTCCCAGTTCACCTAAACCCGCATCTATTGCCATGGGGATAGATAAACCTGTTCCATTTCCTGCTGGTATTGCTCTGTATCCCAGAGATCGGATGAACTCTGCCAGACAGCCTGCGGTGAATGCCATACGTGAATATCCATTGCCAGTTGCGGCTGATGCCAGGCGTCCCGGTGAATTCATCAAAGCATGGTGATCTTCTTCAAAAGCCAGTGCTATGACACGATTCATGGATTTAGGGATGTACCAGGCGTCGTCGGTCTGGCCGAAACGTTCTCCGTCTGCAAGTACAGGTATACAGCGTTTTCTGTCACCATTGGTAGGCGCATGATGGTCAGAATAGATCCACAAAGGATTGAGTTTTGCAGCGCCGGCCAGAGAAGCACCATAGAAGAGTGCCGCATGTTTAACTGAGATTGATGCATCTTTCCAGTTCATATCAATATCAGCCGGATCCCATTTCCCTTGCGGATGGGAAGGTGCGTCGGCTTTCCATAGGTAAGGATTGTGTCTGCCACCCATATGGGCAAAGACCCATGAGCCATCGTTAAGTGCCCAATCAAGACGGGTCTGGTTTGAATTTTTCCCCTCACCGTCAACAAGGTTTTTATTTCGAATATCTTCTCTGGGGCGATCTGCCCGGGCTTCATCCCATCCATTTCTACTAAATACTGTCATGCTGCCGGGCATGGCCTTCAAAATTTCAGGGTTCACTTCATAGGCGTCATGATCCAGGCTCTCAACCAGGAACTCACCATATTCTTCCGGGGCTGATACAATCTGTCCGTCTTGAGTCTGTCCTATAGTTTTACGGGCCATGCTCAGGCCTGCGGCTGTGAAACCAAGTTTTTTCAGGAAGTCCCTTCTGTCCTGCGTCATGATGCTGTCTCCTCTGTTGTCGTGTTGATATTCAGGCGTGGAGAGATGATGAACCGATAGAACAGAACTGCCATAATAACGCCTCCAAGACCGGAAAGCATGCCCATGACAAGGACGCCCCGCAGTGCACCTTCCTGAAGAAAGGCCACAATGACTTCAATGACAAAAAAGAAATAGCCCAGCAGAATAAAAAACAGGCTCCAGTGAATTGGTGTGAAGGGAGGAGAAAAACGCCGGGAAAAGTTTCTGAAAGTGGTATACGCTGCGGCCAAACTGAGGCCAATAAGGACTTGAATCACATCGTACTCCATTCTGTTACAGGAAAAAGGGTAAAGGTATCGGTAACTATTACCAAAAAGATAAAAGTAGGCATGTTATTGGCGAAATTCAAGTCTTTTCATAATTATAGATAAAAAAACAGGGCTGTCTTATAATGACAGCCCTGTCTATTGTTACAAAATTTTACAGTTATTTTTTTTCCTTACAGGTCTTACAATCTTTTCCGGCTTTTTCTTCGCATTTTTCTTCGCATTTTTCTTCACATTTTACTTCGCCTTTTTTATCGCAGCAAGCGGCTTCTTTTTTTACTTCTTTTTTAGCCATTGCACACTTAGCTTTGCAACCTGTACAGGTAGTACATGCTTTTTTATCAACTTTTTGTTCAATTTTAGCTTTAGCTTTTTTAACATCCTGGGGTGCTGCTGTCAATGTAAATGCAGCAAAGAGTGCGATGATCAGGATAGCGGCCAGGATTGTGGTTAATTTCTTCATTTGTTGTTTCTCCTTTGTTGAGTGTTATGTGGCTGTGTTTGTTTGAATTGTTGAGTCTCACACACTGTTGTGCAGGGCTTTTCAGGTAAAATTTTTGCACAAGCGTAGTTATGACATAAAAATAACTGTTCTGCAAAAATTTGTTTTTGTTTCTCATTTAGAAGCATTTTTTCTTTCAGGAGTTGATGTATAGTCAGTACCTGAATTTCATTATGTACAGAGGACAGCTTGTTGCCGGTCTCCTTAATTGATGAGGTATCACATGGTTCTTTACATATTAATTCTGTAAGTTTCTTTCGCAAAAGGCTTTGTTCTTGATAAAGTGTGTGCCTGCCGTGTGCATATGCAGATCTGAGACTGTCCAGAGTATTTTTTTGTTCGTTGGATAAATTTAAATCTGTTAAGCGGTTTTGGCAGAGAACCGTTTTTTTGGTTTCAGGGCCAAACTCTCTGTACCCGGCAACTGTCAATACCGCAAGATTGGCAGCCAGGAGAAAATACAGACCCAGTTTTTTAATGATAGGACTTATCATGCTATTTTATTTCCAATCCGGCGAATGAAGCGTAAAGAGCCTGTGTAGAAAACACGGGTGATGAAGTGTAAAATGTATCCTCAGGTGTAGATTGTTGTGAAGTACTATTTATTGCCATATTGGGTTTTTGTTGTGAGATTCGTGACAATTCACCTGTGATGAATAACCCGAATATAAAACCGAAAATAAGGCAAAATGTTATACTCCATGCCGGTTTAGGCAATAATATTTGATCAAATATCTCCTGCCATCTGTAGTGTTTTTTATTTTCAGGTTGTATTTCTTTTGCAATTGCATACCACATATTCTGGTCCGGAGCCAGGCGATGCCACTGCTCTGCTCCAGTAAATATCTGTGACATGGCCTGGTATTGCTGTCTGCACATGAGACAATCCTCCAGGTGAGAGGCAATTGATGTGCTTAATGTTCCATGCACATGGCCGTCAGCTTGTGATAACAAATATTTTTGTACTTTTTTACATTTCATGGCTGTTCACTTTTTAAGTTGTTCATATGGTTAGACACGGCATTTTTTTAAATCATGCGTTTTTTTTGTAAAATGAGGATAATTTTTTTGATAGCTTAATTTTCGCACGATGGAGCCGGGATTCAACTGATGCCGATGTACAATTAAGTATGTCTGCAATTTCTTTGATGCTGTAACCTTCATACTTTTGCAAGATGAGTACGGTCTTTTGGGCCTCCGGCAGAGTGCATACGGCCTGCCAGATAATTTTACTTTGTTCCTCTTGTTCCAGCATAATATCCGGACTGTTTGAACCATCTGCGTGTAAATTATCCAGCAAGTTCGGATCAAAGGTTTTTTCTATGGGCTGTTGTTGATATTTGTATTTGCGGCAATAGTTGAGTGTGTGATTCATGGAGATACGATGAATCCAGGTTGTGAAACTTGATTGAAATCGGAATTGATCCAAATTGCGGAAGACTTTAATAAAGATTTCCTGGCAGAGATCTTCAGCGATATGCCTGTCATTGACAAAACGCCAGCAAATATTTAATACTTTTTCATGATGCTGCTCATATAAGAGAGCAAATGCTTTCATGTCGCCGTGTTGGCATTTTTTGATGAGTTCGCATTCGTTCAAAATAGTCTCGACATTACTTATAAAAAAAGTCGATCAGCTTTCACAAGATCGACTTTGGCTCCTGAGGAGGGACTTGAACCCCC
>JAGLOF010000142.1 GCA_023139105.1 bacterium | reverse complement strand
CACCCGCTCTACCATTGAGCTACTCAGGATTGTAATGAGATGTTTAATATACTTTTTTTTTCTGAAAAGTCAAGTACTTTTTTGGGTCGATAATGAATTGAGTAAGTAAAATAAAATTAATAAATCGGAATATCGTCAATCAGCATTTTGGGTGACGGCTTCATGATGTACCATTGCTCTGAGCAGACTGCGTACATCATGCGAATCGCGGAGGTAGTATCGCGCCTTTGTTTTATCCAGACCAACTTTTATAGAGTATGCATTTTCAGGAAGTTCATTGAAAATATATTCATCTGTGTGATCATCACCAATAGCTATTATAAAGTCCCAGTGGCCCTGACTGTAAAAATGTTGCGCTGCCCTGCCTTTGTGGATGTTTGTGTTTTTTATTTCAAGAACTTTATTGCCTTCCATAACCTGGAGGTTTAAATTAGTTGTTAAATGTAAGAGTTCCTCTTTTAGTTCACGTGTTCTGACATTGCCCATTTCTATGCTTGTGTTTCTATAGTGCCAGACGAGTGAATATGGCTTTTCCTCCATGAATGCACCGGGTGTACGATTTGCAAATAGCTCAAGAATAGGACGGATCATCTCTTTCCACTCTGAATTCATATGTTCCAGCATATGCCAATCCTGATCAAAATCTTTTGTCCATATGCCATGTTCTGCAGATAAGGCGACCGGAATATTTTCAAACCATCTGCCAAGGGTGTCTCTGTCGCGTCCACTTATAATGACAACATTATTTTCCGGGATTGCTGTTAAGCGCTTAAGTAAAGTAACTATCTCTGTATCCGGGGCTGCTTTATCAGGTTTATTGACAAAAGGCGTGAGTGTTCCGTCATAGTCAAGCAGGAACAGGCGTCTGCATGCCGTTCTATATTTTCTAATTAATGTAGCACGGTTGCCCTCTGTAATTTGTTTGGCCTGTATCTCATCCTGATCTGTTTTTACATCTCCCAATCTGTCTATAAAGTCTTCGCCCCAAGCTGTGACATTATATTTTTTTAGTCTTATCTTCATCAGGCGATTCCGGCTGATCTGCTCATCAACAGGCATTATGAGAGCCGTGTAAATGGCATCGGCAACCTGTTCCATGTTCTGGGGGTTTATAATCAGGGCTTCACCCATTTCACTGACAGCACCTGCCATTTCGCTTAGTATCAGTACACCACGGTCATTTTTTCTTGAAGCGATATACTCTTTGGCAATAAGATTCATTCCATCCCGGAGTGGCGTTACCAATGCCACATCGGACAGGTGATATAGCGAGGCAAGATCACGAAAAGGAAATGATCTGTAATAATAGCGTACAGGTGTCCAGCCGGGAGTACTGTGTTTGCCGTTAATGCGGCCAACCAGTTCATCGACCTGTCGTTTGAGTGCTACATAGCTTTCAACTGTTGTCCTGGATGGTACGGCTACAAGGAGAAGGGTAACGCTGCCTCGGTATTGTGTATATTTGTCCAGAAAACGGTCAAATGCCTTTAAACGTTCGGGAATGCCTTTTGTGTAGTCCAGTCTGTCAACTGAAAGAATTATCCTGCACTCATTTTCAATACAGCAATTAGATAGTATTTCACTGTACAGGGCCTCATTTATCTCCGCATTCTGAAAGCGCTTATAATCTATGCCCATGGGAAAGGCGTCTACACGTACCATGCGTTGACCGGTATTTATCTGACCCAAGGTGTGTTCATGGCCCAGGATGCGACGAACTGAGCTGTCAAAATGCCGTACGTAATCATATGTATGAAACCCGATGAGATCCGCACCGAGAATACCCTCCAGAATTTCTTCGCGCCAGGGTAATAGTCTGAATATTTCATATGAAGGGAAGGGGATATGCAGAAAGAATCCTATATGGGCGTGGGGGAGTTTCTGCCTGAGCATCTGTGGCAGGAGGAAGAGATGGTAATCGTGTACCCAGATTATATCATCATGCTGTGCTTCTTTAAATACAGCTTGAGCAAAGAGCTTATTTACATGAACGTATGAATCCCATTGCTGGTTAATATAAGATGCATGATTTGGAAAATAGTGAAAGAGCGGCCATATGGTTTTGTTGCAGAATCCGGCATAGAACATGCGTATATCCTGGCGGGTAAGATGCACCGGACTGGATTTGAATTTATTTTTTAGTACAATATGTAATTCACGTTTTTTACCTGCATCCATTTGATTGGATGCAATGCCGCACCAGCCAATCCAATGGCTCTCCATGTTATCGTGGAATGATGATAGTCCTGTTGCCAGGCCACCTACGCTTGGTTTGAAACTGAATTTACCTTTTCTTTTATCGATGGTAACTGGCAAACGATTTGATATTAGTAGTAGTCGGCCCATCTTGATCCTTTAGATATTAGTTTGCGGCTGTTAAATGTGCAAAATAATAGAGATCCGGAGCAAATTCTGAGGATGCTGAAAAGTGGAGCAAATTTATTAATGTTATAAAATGGTACAATGTGGCATAAAAGTCAAGAGGAAAATTAGTAGAAGGTTTTTCCGGCAATTATGTGGAATTCTAACTTTAATAGAATAAAGGCTATGTCGAATCGTGTGGGTAAATACTAAATT
>JAGLOF010000141.1 GCA_023139105.1 bacterium | reverse complement strand
ACAACAACCGGGGTCTACCCTTTTTAAACAGTCTCCCGGAGTGTAGGAACGAGAAGACACATAAAATAAAGGCGACCAGCCGGTCGCCCCTACAATAATTAATCTATGATAATTCTTGAAATTTATTAACACAATTTATTCACATTTCAAACTCTCAATTGGATTTCTTCTGGCCGCTTTAACAGACTGAAAAGCAGCTGTCAGCCAGGCAATCAAAAAGGCTGAGCCACCGGCATAGATGAAGACCATCACATTCAAGTCAGCGCGATAGGAGAAGCCCATCAACCATTTGTTCATGATCCAGTAAGTTATAGGCCAGGCAATTATATTTGATATAAGAACCCATTTGGAAAATTCTCTTGTCAGCAGCCAGACAATACCGGAAACAGATGATCCAAGTACTTTGCGGACACCTATCTCTTTAAGCCTGCGCTGTGCCATAAAAGCTGAGAGTCCAAGAAGCCCTAGACAAGCGATAAACACACCCATAAATGAAAAGAGACTGAACATCCTACCTGTACGCTGCTCATCTGCATAGGCAGAACCAAGGATATCCTCAATATATTGATACTGAAACGGTTTATCGGGAAATAGCTTTAACCATTCTTTTTCCACTACCTTTATTATTGTCTCACGGTTTCCATGTTCAAAAGACAGAACCAGCTGCCCAAACATCTGTGGTTCACATTCAATCACAAGCGGTTCAATAACATTACGGAGATCCCGATAGTGAAAATCGGAGACAACGCCAACTATTTCCTTTTCTTTTCCCTCTAATCCGGTCTCCAGCCTCTTGCCAATAGCCTCTGTAGCCGAGGTCCAGCCAAAAGCCTTTACTGCTGTTTCATTGATGATACAACTGTTATCAATATCAGTAGACTGTTCAAACCGGAACGCCCGTCCTGATTTAATCTGTATATCAAAGAGTTTCAGGAAAGATTCGTCGATAAAGTAATAACTCATCATCTGACCGTGGTCATCAGCCTGACCTAATATCCGTGTCTGCAGCGATCCTGCTCCCCGCCCGGGTACTTGTGATGTAGCAGCTACATCAATAATACCTGCATGACGGGCCAAAGCTGCCTTGACTGATTGATAATTCCCTTCCAGTGGACGACGCCCCCTGACTGACATGATAAGTTTATCCTTCTTATCAAAACCCAGGGATGTATTTTGTATAAAGCTCAATTGCTCCCGCACAATTAAAGTACCAGCTATAAGAATGATTGCCACAGCAAATTGAAAGACCACCAGCAGTCGTCTGAGCCATGACTTTGATGAACTCAGTTCCGATTTACCTCTGAACATGGCCATGGGAGTAAAGCGCGACATACATAGTGCCGGATACCCGCCAGCTAACACACAGACAAGAATCAGTAGAACGAGCATCCCACATATCATTGCCGGTGAAAAGAACTGTGCCCAGATGAAGGTCACGCCTGTTAAATCGGTAAAGAGCGATTGCGAGGATACAATTAAAATAAACGCTCCAACCACTGCTATTAACGTCAATGTCCAGGTTTCTCCAAGAAACTGCCAGATTATACGAGACCTGGTGGCACCGGCTGTCTTGCGCAGTCCAATCTCCTTGGCGCGTGTGGCTGAACGGGCTGTGGTTAAATTAATAAAATTAATACAGGCAATGGCCAGAATAAACAGTCCGACAGCACCGAACAGAATCAGATTGAATCGATTGCCTGTGACAAACTCATATTCCATTGATGAATTGAGATAGATGTCTTTGACAGGCTGTAATATATTGCGATACGTCTTGCCTGCTACTCTGTTGTCACCGGCAAGATGTTCATCTGCTATGGCTTCAATTTGCAATGCAAATGCATCAGCATCACTACCGGCTTTTAGTTTGACATAGGTCCACATACCTGGCCAGGTCCAATCTTGCATCCAGGCAAGGTTATTGAGATCTTCCATTGATAAAAACAAATCTACCGGGAGATGTGTTCTGTCAGGGGCATCAGCAGTCACTCCGGTAATTTTATAATCAAATCCATCGAGATTGAGCGAGCGGCCTACTGCATGGTTTTCACCAAAATATTTCCTGGCAAGACGCTCCGGAATTACCAGGGAATTAGGTGCTGTTAAAGCAGTTGCAGGATCTCCCTCCAGGAATGGTACAGATAGAATCTGAAAGATACTATTATCCGCATATACAAAACCGGCCTCCTCAAAAATACGGTCTTCATAACGAACAACCCGTTGATTGAACCAGAGAAAGACCCGTCCAGCCACTTCAACTTGAGGGAAATTATCCATTAATTCTGCAGCAACCGGCGGAGCGTTAATGGCATATTGCTGTGCACCGGCATTTGAATCTATCTCCAGTGCTACTCTGTAGATACGGTCAGAATCCGGATGATGTCGATCAAAACTTATCTGGTGATTGAGATAATACATTATAAAGAGACAGCTGGCCAATCCTAATGCCAGTCCCGTCAGGTTGATCAAGGAAAATGTCTTATGTCTAAGCAAGTTACGAAATGTAGTTTTTAATGTATTCTGTTGCATCATGATACTCCTGAAAAATATTTGTTTCAAATAGGGCCCCACTGTTATCATCGTATTTATCCAATACCACCTGCGGGCAGTAGTTACCCCATCCCTTTTGAGCAGACGTTCAAACTCTTCCTCAAAATCACCCAGTGCATCATTCTCACTGGTATAAATGCTCAACCACGATAAAATCCTTCTGGCAAGTCCCGGAGATTTAAATAATATTTTTTGATTATTTTTGTGATTGTATTCCATAAGTATCCAGCCCATATTACAATAAAGTTAACATCTAAATCCATGGCAGTCACCCCGGGCCGGGAAAGATACCCCGGGGATTATTTCTTCATCCTTCCAACTTTATCCTTCCAACTTCATCCTTTCAACTTCATCCTTTATCCCTCCAACTTCATCCTTCATCCTTCTAACTTCCAACTTCAATCATGCCAAGTCAGGTACATCGGCCCATATGGCGGAGCGCCGATCTCGTGTATTGCGCAATGCTTCCATGCCATAATCAGTCATTAGATAAAAGACCTTGCTACGCCCGCCACGTTCTGCTGTTGGTTCACCACGTTGTGTGATCACAAACCCCTTGCGTACCAACTGATTGAGTGAATTATAAAGTGTACCGTACACTACACGTTTTCCGGTCATATCAATAACCATATCCCGAATCGGCACACCATATGCATTGTCGCCCAGCTTGAAAATAGTCAAAAGCAGCATCTCTTCAACTACAGTTAATAATTCCATATTCTTTCCTCTTAAATATAATTCTACTCATGCCGCAAAGTCTGAACAGGTGGTACCATTGCCGCGCGGAGCACTAGACCTGATACAGTTAATGCCGCTAATATTAATATTGTCAGTCCACCTGAAAGGAAAAGATCCCAGGACAGAGGAGTTCTATATGCAAAACCAGCCAACCAATATCCCAACAGCCAGTAGGATAATGGCCATGAGAGTGCTACAGCCAGCAGTACCCATTTTGTGTACTGCCCTGTTATCTTTAAAACAATACTTCGTGCAGTAGCACCCATTACTTTACGAATGCCAATTTCCTTACGGACAGTTTCAACAGTATAGGTTGTTAATCCCACTAAACCCAGACAAGCCACTAAAACAGCCAATCCACCAAGCCACTGTACCAATACACTCATATTCCGTTCATTGTGGTATAAACTATCTAATGAGTCAGAAAAATATTGGACACTAAAGGCTTCATCAGGCTGAATCCTCGGCCAGACCGATTCTAAATAATCCATAGCCGCTTTTTGCTGATTATCATTAATTCTTACAAACAGAGTACTGGAAAATTGAGGCCAGTTAATAAAAACCAACGGCTCAATTTCTGTATGCATTGAGTGATGATGAAAATCTTTGACAATGCCTATTATCTGCATCCTTGTATCAGCAAGAACGAAGTACTTGCCCACTGGATTTTGCAGCTCCATTATCCTTATAGCTGCTTCATTGAGTACACAGGTTTGCCCCTGATCCACACCTCGCCCTGCTTCAAAAAATCGACCTTCAGCCATTGACATTTTCATTGTGGATAGATACTCTGCATCAGCAGTACGTATCTGTACATTCACTTTCTGCTCGGGCCGCTGTCCCTCCCAGCTTGTATAATTTGTTTCAAAACCCAGGTCCAATAGCGGCACATTGGTCCGCGTGACCGACTCTATTGCCGGATTAGCGCATAGTTCAGCCCTGAGTCCGTCAAAACCTTCAACACTCATGGCTTGCATATCCGAGTACAGCAGATGCTGCTCATCAAATCCCAAGGGCTTGTCCTGTAAATATTGAAGTTGTCTGGAAACACCCAAAGCTCCAATAAAGAGGATGAGTGAGAGTACAAACTGAAGTATGACCAGACCCTGACGGAAATGGTGGCTGAAACGATGACCACCACCTTTATTCATGACTTGGCGAGGTTTAAAGGCAGAGAGTATCCAGGAGGGATAAAATCCTGCAATGAATCCCAGTAAAACAGGTATGGCAATAATTAACACCCAACGACCATTAATTATCAGCGTATTCAATTTCAGCTGATTGCCTGTAAGTGCATTAAATTCAGGTAGCAGTAATGCGGATAAAGTCAAGGCTATTGCAAAGGCAATTCCTGTTTGTAGAAAAGCTTCTCCCTGAAACTGTAGCATTAATTCAGACCGGCGTGCACCCAGAGTCTTACGCAGACCGACTTCCAGACATCGCCTGGAAGAACGGGCAGTTGCCAGATTCACAAAATTTATTGCAGCTACTATCAATATAAATAATGCAAATCCTGCATAGAGCTGGATTGTACGAATTGGGTCTGTACCCTCCAAAGCCCGCAGATGGATATCCCGCAACTTCTGGAGTTTGAGCTGATATTGCGTTTGCGGTACATGTTCATTCATTAAATTGCGAATCTTAGCTTCAAAAGTTTCTGCCGATTCATATTCATTTAATCTGACATAGCTAAAGAGTACCAGCCCTTGCCAGCTTTGCAAATCCAAACGCCTGTCCATTTTCTCAAGTATGCCCAACGGTATCAGCACATCAAAATCAATATGTGAAGGCCCAGGGGCATCTTCAACTACAGCAGCAACCCTGAGAGACTGCCCCTGCATGATCATTGTCTCACCAATTGCCGGAGATTCACCAAAATACCGCCGCGCTGCTGAGGCAGTAAGAACAATTGATTCTGTCTGGTTCCAATCTGAGCTGACAGAACCCTGAACTACAGTATGAGAGAAACAATTTAAAAATGATACGTCAGTGAATGCTATATACATCTCAGCAACAGACGCTTTATCTCCAGCTTTTTCTAATGGTTTGCTTGTAAATCGTACATGACTGGCGGCTGCCACTTCTCCATATTCTGCAGCAAGATGAGGCGCCAGAGCAGGAGCAGATACAGGTACCTGTATCTCCATGCCTGCATCTTTTATAGTAATTACACGGTAGATTGAATCAGCATATTCATGATGTTTATCATACGACATTTCATACTGCACCCATAGAAAAATCAGCAGACTTGCACATAGCCCAACAGCAAGGCCAAAAATATTAATTGTGGCAAAAAGTCGTTCCTTTTTTAATACTCGCCATGCAGTCTTAAAAATACTTTTAAACATGTTTAATCTCCATCCGATAGATTGGCGTATATAACCGGGTACAGAGTAAATAACCTCAGTTACATACCAGCGACTTGCAGCAAGGAAACCATCTGTCTCCAGTTTGATCCTGAATATCTCTTCAAAATCCCCTATGGAGGAATTGGCAGATTCATATCTTTCCAGAGAATTGAGTAGCCATCGTGCCCAAAGTGGTGGTTTTTTTTGCCTTTTATTCAGGATAGTAACCTCAAAAACTAATTAACTTAATATGTTCGAAATTTTCGTACATCTATATGAACGAAATTTTCGAACAAAGGTTGCAATCTTTTCCTATAGTATTAATTTTTTATTCTGGTAAATTAAAAATCCGATGGTTTTCCAGGTCAATGTTGAATAGAATCGAGTGGGTAGTTGCCCTACACTCTTTTACAGTTACGAAAAGAGCAACTTCAGAATATCTCCACAGAAATCACACGGAGAACACACGGAAAAGGGCAGAAACACCAAATAATGTAACCTTTTAATAACACAATGATAATACGGGTAGCTACCGATGGGAGTGTGAGATAGAGAGAAAGAACAGTTAAATATGACAATACGAAAAATACTGTGATTACATGGGAAAAGATATTTGTAAGAATTGTTTTTTAATTCTGTGTAAAATCCATGTGATTTCCGTGGAGAAAAATTATATTTGTTGTGAAGAAAAAGATTGTTATTACCCACTCAAAACAACATGGAACCAAAATTTTACATGTACCAGATGATAAAACAATTTCCGAATACTATACTACTCCACTTTAAGCGCAGTTGTCTCCTGTCCGTTTTGTATGAATACTAATCCGGTAGTATTCTTTTCATCATCAAGCAGAAATTGAATATGTTCACCAGATATGGCACAATAAAAATCAGTTGTCGATTCAGCATATAAATTGGCACTGATCTGTCCGGTTACCCGGATTCTTAACTGTCCGTTCTCATTGAAAATATAAAAGTAAAAACCTTCTGCAATTTCATACTTTCCCAGATATCTATTAGTATCAAAGTCAATAGGTAAGCCCTGTTCACCAACTTCAGTCATTAGATTTTTTTTCAACTTCCTGGCCTCAGTCAAAAGACCGTTATGAAAGCTTATTTTGTTTAGAGAAACAACATGAAGGCGTGTTATCAAACGGTTAAAGTCTCTGTCTCTGAGCATATTACCGTAATCAATTGTACCGCTGTCATCTTTACCGGTGAGTAGCATATCAACAGTAAAAAAATCATCGGCTGCCGGTGAATTAAGCAGGTCGATTGTCCAGGATGAAAAACGGTGTAAGTGGGTCTGTAATTCCTTAAGTATGCCGGCAAAGGATATAATATTTGTCCTGACTTCTATATTACGAATGAGGTTAATATCTCCTGATGAAAGCATAGCATCATATGTACCGGTTATAGGAATATACATGCTGTAACTTAGAATAAATGGAATCCACCGTGCCAACGAATCTTTGTGAGAAGCTTCAGGTTCTTCCTTCAATAAAGATAATATTTTCTCACTATACTCAAAACGTATTTGATCCTGTTCCAGCACTCCAAGAAGCTGCCTTTCATTTTCTTTAAAATCAAGATTCAGCTGTTGAAGATACTGTAGCTCTCTTATATTCTTACGCCTGTTTTCTCCCCAGTTATCCAGAGAAAAAGCTATTATTATACTTAAAACAATTACCAGAAATTCAATAACAGCCTTTTGGGCATTGCTGTTTTTAAAGCTGTTCCATAAAGTAGTATACATTTAGTGATCCAAAATTTAAATGAAAGGCCTGGCAGCCTGTCGGACTTAAGGCTGCTAGAATATCAAATACTGTTATAGTGCACAACTATTATAACTAATAAAAGATAATACATCAAGAGATTTGAGTCTTTTTTTTTGGTCTATGTTGAATCGAGTGGGTAAAGGTTGATGGCAAAATGAAAGTAGAGCAGGAGCATTGCCCACAAAAAAGAGCCCTCGCAATAGAGATCACGAAGACCGCGAAACCGCCCAACCCGCTCCGAAGGATATTGATGAATGCGGAACCTTGATCAGATTGCTGCAATGCGTTGTCAAACGTTAGTGCCTCTGGATATTTTATAGATTAATAACATCACATCAACATGCTGTATTCATCTGCGCTCATCTGCGTTATCTGCGGATTTATTAATCTCTTAAAAACTATTCCGTAGATGACACCAATTCTCACAGAATAGATTACCCCGGCAATACTCACCCTCGAATCATAAAACACAGTTTCGCCCCTAATTAACCCGAAAAGAAGTTTGGGAACCAGAAGGCCAGATTCCCCGGGGAAATTGTTACGCTCAATGCTCATTACTTGAATAGTCTTACATCCAGCTATACTGGTATTGTCTGTTCCCTTTATGAAATATCATACAACGAGTCTACTCGTCTTTCAAAATTTGTGCAGGTTGAATAAATGTGGCCTTTATTGTCTGCGTTCCTATAGCCAGGCATGCTATCAATACAGCCATTAATGCAGATAATAGCATCAACCATATAGGAATTGATGTTCTGTAAGCATAATTGGACAGCCATCTTCTCATGATAAAATATGCAGCGGGACTTGCAATAATTCCGGCAATCACAACCCATTTAATAAAATCAACAGTTAATAGACGTATGAGTCCATAAATTGATGCACCCAGCACCTTTCGAATCCCTATCTCTTTGAGCCTTTGAGCTACAACATGAGCTGCCAGAGCAATCATCCCTAAACAGCTGATCAGAATCGCCAATCCGGCACTTAGTGAAAATAGCTGTGTTAGACGGGCTTCTTGCCGATAGTAGCGCTCAAACTGCTCATCAAAAAAATGTGGCCTGAATGGATAGCCCGGCGCAATATCATTCCATGTTTCTTCCAGGAATTTAAGCACATTGCTAATTTGTTGTGGATGAATGCGGATAGTAATAAAATTAATACTCTCAGTATTGACAGAGAAGACCATGGGCCGAATCTTCTCATGCATGGACGAAAAATGAAAATCTTTAACAACTCCAATGACCTGACCGGCTTTATCGCCTGAATCCAATCGCCTTCCCAGCGGATCACTCCATCCTATGTGCTGCATAGCTGTCTCATTGATTATCAGAGCATCATCAAAGTCAGTGGCATAATCCTCTGAAAAATCTCTGCCGGCAACCATGGTCAATCCCAATGTTTCAACAAAATCAAAATCAGACAGCCCTTCATTCATGGGAATTTCATCTCGTTCTTCACCAATTACATGGAAACCCGATGTGATAGAAATACCTGAGCCTGGCACACTATGTGATAAACTGGCCGACAGGATTCCGGGATGAGATAGTAATGTCGTTTTCATGGCATCTGTACGACCATAAATTGGTGAATTCTGCATATTCAATGCAATTATTTGATCATGTTCAAATCCAAGAGACCGATGTAACATAAACTGACGCTGACGCTGAACAGTCAAAGTGGCAATAATCAAAAAGATCGAAATGGCAAACTGCGCAACGACCAGAACTGTCCGGAGTGAGAAAGCACTGCCATGACGATCCCGTATGTTCCTGAATGCCGCCATGGGCTGAATACCGGACAAGCGTAATGCCGGATAGAGTCCTGCCAGCAGGCCTATGAGGACTGAAATACCGAATAATAGCAACAGAATTCCCGGCTTCAGCATCGGATCAATAGACATATTTCTGTTCATCATCCGGCTGAAAGGCGGAAGTAATGTACAGGTGATCAGAATACATGCTCCCATGGCGATGATGCTGAGCAAGGTCGATTCAGTAAGGTATTGACGCAATAATTGGCCTCTATCAGCACCTGCAACCTTACGTACACCCACCTCTTTCATACGACCCGAAATACGAGCTGTCGTCAAATTGATAAAATTGAAACATGCAATCGCCAGAATGAAAAATCCAACCACGCCTGCTGCAATCAAGGAATTACGATTACTGGTCTGTGCATTATCATAATTCAACTGTGAAAAATGAATATCAGTCAATGACTGAAGGCGCAGCTCATCATCACCCAAATCTTCTTCAGTGATGTGTTCTTTCCAGAGTGCCTGGAATTTTGCTTGCAGAGCCTCTGGTGATACCCCACTTTTAAGCAGTACATAAGTATAATCATTCTGAAATGACGACCAGCTTGGATTCTTTAGTCGTGGCGTATCCATCTGAGATACTATTGACGCCATTGCAGCAGTGCGAAGATGGGATTTACCTGGTGATGCACCAAAGACACCTGTAACTGTATAAAGATTTCCTCTATCCAGTTCAATTATCCTGCCTATTGGATTTTCATCACCGTAAAATCTTGATGCCATGTTGGAAGTTATTATCAAGCTATTGGGTTTTGACAATGCAGATTCAATATCACCCGATATTAATGGCAGTGTTAAAATATTCAGAATATCGGGATCAACAAAATATAATCTTTCCTTAAAAATCTCTCCGTCAACGCCAAATGGAAAATGATTTTTCTGTAAGATACGTGCAACTTTGTCAATCTCAGGAAATCCTTCTTTTAATGCCGGAGCAAGCGGCAGCATGGTAGGTGCCATTGCCCACGGTTGTCCGGATTGAATGGTCTGAATATAGATACGATAGATTCTATCTTTTTTTACATGAAAATGGTCATAATTAAGATCATCTTGTATATAAATAGCAATAAGCAGACAGGCTGCCATTCCCACAATTAATCCTGTTAAATTAATCAGTGTATATGTACGCTGTCTTCTGAAGTTACGAATGGCTGTTTTTATATAACTTTTCAACATTTCAAGACTCCATATAAAATTCTGGCTCAGTAACCGTAAAAACGTAATGACAATTTGCCGAACGATCCATTTCATTGCTACTCTCCGGCCCTTTTCTGAAGCGATCAACCTGTACTCCTCCCGGAGATCTCCGATAACAGGCGAATGCAGCCAATGCCGACGACTTGAATGGAAAAACTTAAGCATCATCAAATGCCCCCTATTTCCATGCCACATCAGGTACACTGCCCCAAAGACTATCGCGAATCAACTTGTGTGCCTTGAGAGCTTCCTTACCAACGTCAGTGACGCGAAACATCCGTTTAGACCTGCCACCGCGCTCAGCTGTGGGATCAGCCAGGAACGAGGAAACCAGGCCGCGCCGTTCCAGGCGATATAGCGGATCATAAATAGCTCCAATAGACCAATCCTTACCTGTCACCTTGGAGACATGGCGCCGGATAGTCATTCCATAGGCATTATCTCCAAGGGCGAGTACGCCAAGCAGCAATGTCTCTTCTTGTGATGTAATTTGTTGCATTGGACTTCTCCTGATTTGTTCTGGATCCCAAGACTTATATCGAAAAAAATATGTCTTGGAAACCGAAAGATATAATACTAGGGTTACGGCAATGGTGATGGTAAAGTTGCATAAAAAAAAAGGATGATCTCCCGGCATTATAAATAGAAGTCAATTTGCTGGACTCGCTCTCCATCCACAATCACACTGCAAGTCTGACCAAGTTTAGGGCTTCTCGATATTTCGCACGATTACCCACTTACAGCGCCGAATCTGACGTACATTACATTATGTACTCTTAACTTCCTATCGCTTCCTTCAGACCCAACCGTTACCAGTTACGCCCTTGCGATTCGGATTCTCTTCCCCTTGGTCAGGGCGAGTCTCACTTCTTGCAGAGAGACGGACGTGCATGCGTTGAAGGGCAAACAAAAATGAGGCACAGGAATCTGTGCCTCAAACAACTGCAATCTTTGTCTATTCACTTTTTAAAATCTGTGCTGGTTGGATACGGGCAGCCCTCCAGGTTTGCCCCAGCACGCTGACCATGCATGCACATATTGCCAAGCCTACTGCCATTGCCAGCAGCCACCAGGGTACAGAAGTTCGATAAGGATACTGTTGTAGAAAACGCTCCATTCCCCAGTATGACAGTGGTACGGCCAGAACCGATGCAGCCATCACCCACTTAATAAACTGAACACAGAGGTTCAATAGCAATCCACCTGTAGATGCTCCCAGCACTTTTCGAATGCCCATCTCTTTGAGCCGCTGATTAACCACAAAAGCCGCCAAAGCCACCATGCCCAAACAGCTGAGAAGTACTGCTAGAGCGGCACATACGGTGAACACTTCAGCCATACGCTTCTCACTCCGATAATAACGCTCAAAAGCCTGATCAAAAAAGAAAAGACGTAGCGGATAATCACCAGGAATAATCGCCTTCCACGCCGACTCCATCTCTTTTGAAATAGCTTGAACCTGTGCAGGATCGATTCGCAGCATCATGAAATTTACTCGCGTGCTGATTCGGAAAAGCATGGGTTCAATGGAATAACGCATTGACTCAAAATGGGCGTCCTTGACAAGACCAACCACCCTATAGCACTTTTCCTCTGCTACGACTATGCGGTTTATAGGATCGGTCCAGCCCAAAAGTTTAGCCGCCGATTCATTAATGAGGATGGCATCCTCAGCATCGCTTTGGCTATGCTCCCGAAGCGTCCGCCCTTGAAGCAGAGTGAATCCCATGGTTTCAACCATATTTCCATCCGAGAGCACCCCAAAAAGATAATACTCTTCATCACTGCCTTCTTTCGTATAGGTCGAAGCCGTTGAGATTCCACTGCCTGGCACACTGTGGGAAAAAGCAACCGATTCAACCCCAGGCAGCGCCAGCGCAGCAGCTTTCAACGCCTCAGTTCGTCCGTGGAAGGGTGTGCTGTTCAAAATGATGGATATTGTTTGATGGGGATTGAATCCCAGCGGACGGTCCATCATATAATTGCGTTGACGTTGAATAGTGAATGTGGCCACAATCAATGTAATCGAAATCACAAATTGCAATATAACCAGCACTGTTTTCATCGAAACAAAACGATGCCGTCCCGTTTCCAGTTTCTTAAGGGATGTGATGGGTTTGATACCCGACAGTTTAAGTGCCGGATAGAGCCCGGCCAACAGTCCAACTACCAAAATAAGAGCCACAGCCAATCCCATCAAAGCTGGGTTCAGTATGGCCGTGGAACTCAGCGCCCGTCTCAAAAGTGATCCAAACGGAGGCAAAAGTACGATGCTGATCAACAGTGCGAGACCTCCGGCCATGGCAGAAAGGCTCAGGGATTCCACTAGAAACTGGCGGAGCAACTGCATACGCTGAGCTCCTGAGACTTTACGTATACCTACTTCCTTGCTTCTAAGAGCAATACGGGCAGTAGTCAGATTAATGAAATTAAAAACTGCGATGAGTAGAATAAAAAAACCAATCATTGAAAATATCAATAACCGTTGCCGTCCGGATGTCCGGACCATATCATAATTAAAATTGGAAAAATGAATATCGGTCAGAGCCTGTAGACGCAGCCTGTCGTCACCGATTTCATCACTTTTAACATGTCTTGTATGAAGCAAGGCCAACTTGTCTTCCATACTACTTAGCTGAGTTCCTGCAGTCAATTTCACATATGTATAATCATTCCCAAATGAAGTCCAGTCATTCCAACGTTGGTGTGGATTATCCAGTAGTGAATTTAGTGACGCCATTGCTGCCGGGGGTAGGTGACTATTTCCAGGCCAGGGTTCGAACACACCAGTGACAACATAATGCTTACCGCGATCCAACTCAATGCTTTTGCCCAGAGGATTTTCATCACCAAAGAATCGAAGGCTCTGGGCCGCTGTTAGGATGAGACCGTTGGGTTGGCTCAACGCGGTTTCTGCATCGCCAAATTTCAGAGAAAAGGTCAGAATATCCATTATTGGCTGATCTACGAAATAAATCCGCTCCCGGAAAATCTTATGATTTATGGCAAATGGAACGTTGGATGCAATTGAAATACGGGCGCAAGCCTCAACTTCAGGTAGTTCCTCGGTGATGGCCGGCGCAAGAGGCAACATTGTCAGTGCCATAACAAAGGGCTGACCTGAATGAGTGGTTTCACAATAGATACGATAGACACGGTCTTTGTCCTGATTGAATTGATCAAAACTGAGGTCATCTTGGACAAAACTGGCAATGAGAAAGCAAGCCACCAGACCAATAGTCAAACCGATGATATTAATGAGTGTATAACTGCGATGCCGACAAAAATTCCGGACGGCCGTCTTCACATAACTGTTTAACATATCCCAACTCCGATAAATAATACATCCAAGTGTTCTCCCGCTCAACCTGACCCATTGTTTCACAAGCCAGCGGATGGCGTATCCTTTGCTCTCGTGTCGAGCCAAGTAGTGATACTCTTCCTGTAAATCACCCTTGACCGGATCATCCCATAAAGTCATAAGAAACCTCTTCTACTTGGTCCATGCCGTGCCGGGAACAGACTCCCAGAGACGGTCTCGTACAGCTCTATGATTCTGTAATGCCGCTTTACCCAATTCAGTCACTCGAAACATCCGTTTGGACCTGCCACCACGCTCAGCTGTGGGATCAGCCAGGAACGAGGAGACCAGATCCCGTCTCTCCAAACGATAGAGCGGATCATAAATAGCTCCAATAGACCAATCCTTACCTGTCACCTTTGAGACATGTCGGCGAATAGTCATGCCATAGGCATTATCACCAAGGGCGAGTACGCCAAGCAGCAATGTCTCTTCTTGTGATGTAATTTGTTGCATTGGACTTCTCCTGATTTGTTCTGGATCCCAAGACTTATATCGAAAAAAATATGTCTTGGAAACCGAAAGATATATAATTAGTTACGGCAACAATCATTTTTTGTTTCACTATTAAAGAAAAAGGGCACGACTAACCGTGCCCTCTATAATGAATAATGAGATTGTTTAATATTTAAGCTACTTCCAATTCTTAATCACTTCCACTGCTTTTTCCAATACCACATCCCTACCGTCCAGATAGTCTTGTTGCGTTGCACTGACAGCAACATCCGGTTTAATACCGTAACCGACAAACTCTGTGCCATCAGGAAAGGCATCACGTTTGGAGACCACGCGGAATTGACCGCCACCAGGAAGAACTACATAAATGGGATTGCCTGTGCTGCCCGCTGTTTTCCCACCAACTAACACGGCACGACCTGAATGTTTCAGAGGCACTAAAAAATCCTCTGCACTGCTATAGGTATAATTTCCTGTGAGCACAACGACTGTACCATTGTATCGTTTCCCTTCTCTGGGCTCTATGGTATAGGGTGCACTCTCTTCCCAGCCCGTCTCTCTACCCCACGACCGGAATGCTGGAATATATTTCAAACTTTTCCAACCTGAACCTTGCACGGTACTATCTATGAAACAACTCACAACTCCCTCAGTCATAGTGGTACTTCCACCGGGATTAAAACGAACATCAAGAATCATCCCTTGAATTGTGTTCAAATCAAGACTATCCAACATTTGCTCAAACTGTGTATTCAATTCTTCCTTCATGAAATTGGTGATCTGTACATACAGTATCCCGGCATCGACCATTCTGTGCCTCATGACAGGCTCAAACATGAACCAGTCAACCAAGGTGCCGTAAAAAGGTGTACCATTTTTTCTGGCAGCATTTCTGGTCAATGTCACACTACGCTCTGTGCCATCCATATCACGTACTTTCAAGTTAAGCGGCTGAGCTTTGGGGCCCGTCAGAAAAGTCATCAGACTGATGGATTGATGCGCTTGCTCAGTCCCCTGACAACTGAAGGGCAAGATATGAATACGGTAATAGTCCCAAGCTGCAAGGCCATCAATTTCAATGACTTCTAATCCGGGATAGACGTGTTGCTCAGACATCTCTTCTGTCTCTCCTGTACGGGCAACAACGAACTTTTTATTGACAATTCTGATCTCTACCGGCGGCTGATCAAATCCCGGTTTGATAAAACGCCATGGCGGAATCACCGAGCTATGGCCGTCTTGCAGCAGCGCGGCAAATTTAGTCAATACATTGTAATAATCAACAATACTTTCAGTGGCCAACACCCGGGAAATGAATTTCTGGTACGTTTCATCCCAATCCAAATCTGGCACCTGATCAAAGAAAGGGAAATTGATTTTTGCTTCTGACCAGATAGTGGAGAGACCCACAATTTTCTGTTCAACACTTCCCGTCCATTCATTAGGCGAGGGCTCTCCCTTATCTGTCTGAGCTGTAATATGGACAAACAAAAGAGTTGAAATGCAAAATCCAATTAAAATTTTCTTCATTAAAATCCTCAAGGTTAATTTTAAATACAATGGATCATTCACACTGTAGGCTTTTTGCCGGATTCATCAATGCCGCTTTGATCGATTGAAAGCTGACAGTCAAAAATGCAATACCGATGGAGGATATACCGGCAACTACAAACAAGCTCCACGACATTGTCGTATGATAGGCATAGTTGTTCAGCCAACGGTTCATCATGAAAAAGGCTGCAGGCCAGGCAACTACATTAGCAGTCACGACCAACACAATAAATTCACGAGACATAACATAAACCAATCCCTGAGTAGAGGCCCCCAGAACGCGGCGGATTCCAATTTCACGCGCTCGCTTTTGAGCCATAAAAGCAGCCAATCCAAAAAGTCCCAGACATGAGATCACAATGGCCAGAACTGTAAAAAAGGCAATAATCTGTTCTGTCTGTCTCTCTTCTGTAGAGAAAAAAGACATCACATCTTCAAGAAAACGTGATTCAAAGTCAAAATTAGGATTCACATGATTCCATGTCGCTTCAACAGCTTTCTGACCAGCTGCAATCTCATCGGCATCCAGGCGAACCAGTAGATATTGGATACGTTCGGGATCCACCATCATAACCAAAGGTTCAATTTCATTTTGCAGATTGGCAAAATGATAATCCTTAACAACGCCGACAATGGATCCCATACGTCCTTCCTTGCCAAAAATTTTGCCCACAGGATCATCCAGACCCATCCGTTGAATGGCTGTTTCATTTAAAATATAGCTGTGGCCAATATCTCCGGAAGAATGACGGGAATAATCACGGCCCAAAGCCATGGTCATGCCCATCTCATTGATATAATCAAAGTCGCAACGCACCTGATTAATGAGCACACTGAATTCAGGATCTTTCCCATCCCAGTTGTAGGACGCTGTTGAATTGCCACCATAGATGGGCAGCTTATCTGTGCCGGTAACGCCTTCAACCCCGGACAACTTCAATAACTCGGTCTTAAACACAGAATACTTCTCACGGCCTTCACCCCGCAACCGGAGCACCAGCAAGTTTTTATTATCATAGCCCAAATCCTTGGCTTGAATGTACCGTATCTGCTCCCGGACTACAGACGTACCTATCACCAAAGCCACACTCAATGTGAATTGTACAATTACCAGTACTCTGCGAAAAAGGACACCTCCACTGCTGCTGGTGAAGCGACGCCCCAGAATAGAGGCTGGCTTGAAAGCTGATAAAACCAGTGCCGGATAGCTCCCCGCCACCACACCGGTCAGCAGTGTGATTGCCAGGAAAAGCCCCCAGATCTCAACATCTTTCAAAATGGTCAGGCTCATCTCCTTACCGGAAAGTTGATTAAAAAGCGGCAGGCCGATAACTACAAGCAGCAAAGCAATCCCCAGGGCCAACACCGCCAAAATGATGGATTCACTGTAGAATTGGATGATGAGTTTTTGACGAAAAGCACCAAACACTTTACGCAGTCCCACTTCTTTAGCGCGGTTAGCCGCCTTGGCCGTGGAAAGATTCATAAAATTGATACAGGCAATGAGCAGCACAAAAAAAGCAACAGCAGAAAAAATTTGCACATAATGCATACCTGCCTTCTCTCCTGTGAGGCGATAGAGCCAGGTCCTGGAAACCGGCTGCATCCAGACACTGGCAGCACTATGCTCGGCATGGGCTTTGATGACACCTTCAATTTTAGCGGCAAACCGAGTGGCATCTGCGCCCTGTTTGAGAAGTATATAGGTGCTGGGCCAGTTGCTGTACCAATTTTCAAGATTAATACCGGCAAGATCTGCTGAATTCTCAAAGGGCAGTACAAAATCAAATTGTAGGTGCGACTGCCTGGGAATGTTTTTCAGGACACCGGAAACTTCAAAATCAGCTTCACCAAAACGAAGTACCTTGCCTAATGCAGAATCATCACCAAAATATTTCTCTGCAGTCTCTTCAGTAATCATAATCGATGATTTAGACTTGAATTGTTCTCCTACCTCTCCTTTTATCAGCGGAAAGGTAAACAGATCAAAAAACCCGGAAGAGGCAAAACAGATGGCATCTTCATCAAAGCGTCGGTCATTGTACTCCACAACACCACCACGGGTCACCAGAAGTGTAATGGCACGCTCAACTTCCGGGAATTCTGACTCCAGAGCAGCAGACAACGGTGCTGGAGTGTCTCTGAAATTGAAAACCTGGCCCGAATAGACCTGATGGGTAAATGCCCTGTAGAGCCGTGGCAATTTTTCATGAAAGCGATCATAAGAGAGTTCATCCTGCACCCACATCAGTATCAACATTGTGGCGGCAAGACCTATTGCCAGGCCAATTATATTTATAGCCGCATAACCTTTATGCTTTTTTAAATGGCGGAATGTTGTCTTGAAATAGTTTCTGAACATGCTCAAACTCCATGCTAATGAATCAATTAAAAAAAGGGGAATTGAAAGCAATACCTGGCTCCACAACCAACGATGAGCCTGCCACCGTCCTTGCAGCTCGGCAATATCCCGCCATAGCTCTTCACAGTCTCCTGCAATGCTGATGTGATAACGGTCATCCGAGAACGCGCTCAAAAGCCAATGGGCCAATGAGAAACCGACGATACGTGTTGATTTCATCTGCATACTTTCAGGATCTCTCCAGATATGTACTGATATCTGACCACATGGCATCATGCAGTTGTTTACTTTCCAATAGTCGCTGCTCCCCAGCTTTTGTAATTTTAAAATAACGTTTTCTCTTACCGCCCCGTTTCTGTGTGGGCTCGCCCTGATAGCTCTCAACATAACCGGCACGGGCCAGGCGGTCCAGCGGTACGTAAACAGAACCGATAGACCATTTCTTACCGGTCTTTTCGGAAACATATCGAAGAATTTCCACACCATAGGCCTGATCCTGCAGGTGACAGACCGCCATCAGTAAAAGTTCTTCTGGTTTGGATAATAGTGTCATGACACACCTATTTCTTATAAGTTCTAGAATAAATAGTTTTATAGATATACGGGAGGAATTATCGGATTGTTTCACACAATATCGAACTTTAAAAATTAACGGTCAATATAAAAGGAAATAATTTACTTAAGATCCACTCGATTCCACATAGACTCTTTTCCCCTTTTGCCTTTGATAGTATTGATGAAAATATGCAGGTACTAACAAAATCAATACAGCTGCCAACGTAAATAAATATTCGCCCAAGACGCCGTATTCTTTAATTTGATATTTTATTATCTGAAGAAAAAACCAGATCAAAATATGAAAAGAGTACACTTGCAAGGAGTGTTGACCCAAGAATGAAAAGAAATTATTTTTAAACAATTTCATGGAATTCCTATTTACATAAAACAAAACATATACAAAAGTTAAAAAATTAATAAGTCTGAATATACCCAAGTTGGCGTTATGCACCAGATAAGCAATAAAATAAATTTTAAATTGTAAAATTCCATGTTTATACAAAAAGAAAAACAACAAGACAACCAGGCAAGATACAAATATTTTTCTATTTACTATTTTTTCATTGTCTCTGTATCGGGTATAATAAGCACCAGCAAGTAACCCTGTAACATATAGACTCTGCCAGGCAAAAATATTAAAATGTCCAAGCATTAATTTATCGCTACCACAAAGGCGAGGGATTAAAAGCTGGCTCAATCCAAATTGTGCAAAAAACCAAATCAAAAAAGATAAAACAATAACGACACTAGCCTTACCTTTATAAAATAAATGTAAAACATATGGCGTTATTAAAGTGAAGAACATAAACATTGGCAATACATGTAAATAGATCGGTTGATATAGTAAAAGCGGGCCAAAAACTAAAGCATGAAATTTATACAAATTGAAAAGAGGAACATATTGATTCCAATTTGTCGTGAGTGTCGGAAAAAGAAACATTAATACTAACACTATCCAATACATGGCAATATAATATATGAATATATGCAATATTCTTTTCAAGAATGATTTTACCTTAAAAAAATCTTGACCATTTTTTATACGCTTACAATACACTATACCAGCAATCAAACCGGAAATAAAAATGAAACCTTCAGCCGCTGATATGAAACCAAAAGTTTGATATGTAAATTGCCGGATGTCAGGACAGCCAATATGATTGATCATCATTATTACAAGTAATAATCCTCTGAAAAAATCAATTTCAATATAACGTTTCACTCTACCCTCCATTTTGACTACATCATCCTATTTTCTACAAACAGCTCAATTAACCAACTCATTTATTTTTCACTACATGGTGTATCATGAATAAGAGTGCTGCCAGGTTAATCAATATAGTTGTTGCATTCAAGAAATCTCCAATACTCCATACCAGTTCAACCTTCATGAATCCAAAAATGATGGCCACACTGAAAGCCCAACGGAATCCCTTGCGAATCCGTGGTCCCCAGATATAAGCAAAACATTGCTCACCGTAAAAACTCCAGACAATTAATGTTGAATAACCAAATAAAAATGACGCCAGTACCATTATATAACTTCCCACATTACCGAATACTGTATTAAAGGCAGATGTGGTAAGAGCTGTACTTGTGAGGCCACTGTCCCAGACTCCGGAAACCAGTATAATAAGGAAAGTAAATGTAGCTACTACCGTATCGATCAGAACTCCGAACATAGCGATTAGACTTTGAGAATGCGGATTATCTATTTGTGCTGTGCTGTACATAATAGGTGAACTACCAGTTCCGGCTTCGTTAGAGTAAAAGCCACGGGCAATACCGTAGCGGATAGCCATCATCACAGTGGCTCCGGTAAAACCACCTGACATACTTGCAGGTGTGAACGCAGACTTTAGCACCATGCCAAGAGCACCAATAAGCATATCTCCATTTACAACAATTATTATCAATCCAAGACTGATATAGATTATAACCATTAAAGGTGTCATCTTTTCCAGAGTGCGCGCAATTGAGTGTAATCCGCCGATGATCACCAGCCAGGTTAATAAAGCCAGGAGCAGACAGAATGGAAGCTGCGGAGGTACCCACTCCGGCAGCCAGGAGAGTTGAAAAACAGTTGAAGCCGCCAGAGAGATGGAGTTGGACTGGACAGTTGATGTTGCCAATAGAGTCTTGAAACCCATGGCCAGTGCAAAGAGTGCAGCCAGCCACTTCATTTTCAGTATATTACGAATATAATACATTGGGCCGCCGGAGAATGTACCATCAATACTCTTCTCCCTGTTATTCAAGGCCAGAAATGTTTCAGCATAAACTATTATCATTCCGATAAAGGCCCCAACCCATAACCAGAACAATGCTCCAGGGCCGCCCATATACAGCGCAGTGGCCGCACCCGCAATATTGCCATTCCCAATGAGGCCGCCCAGTGCACTAAATAAAGATTGTAGTGGTGTAATATTGCCTTCACCCTCTGCATGTTGTTTACGACAAGTCAACCTGCCCGCTTGCAGCAGAGAGGTAAACTGTAAACCTTTTAGTTTAATCGTAAAGTAAAATCCAACAAGGAAAAGTACGATCAGCATGGGCGGACCCCACAACCAGGTGGCAGCTGCCCGGATTGATATTTCAATCATTTTGTCATATCCCATTTATCTATCACCACTCTCCACTCGCCATCCTCAATGATCATTTTTACATTTCCTGTTGCCGGAGTATTATCATCTGTAATACCTTTGACGATCAATAAGGCAGAATCTCCCGACAGTTCCGACTGAACAATATCTATCTTTCGGGGATCGGTAATCATTGAGACCCGTATCATCGTCTTTCCCATTTCACTGTCTAAATCCTTGACATGTTCTTTCACGACCCATTTCTTTAATTCTTCAATATTTCCGGACAATTTTGCTCTGTAATATGCTGCATATGCTTTGGCAGCCGGAGAATCGTCACCGGTGACAATGATCTCAATTGATTCCGTAGAATTCTCTTTACCGATGTTAAAGTTTACTTTAAGCGTTACGTCATATAAGTATGTGTGATCCTCAGGATGTGCGTAGACAGTACCTGGCGTATCTAATAATAACCTGGCTTCCAAAACGTTGCTATCAAATGTAATAATCGTAAGTGTTCCTGCATTATTCGGAGCACCTCTCCCTAACATAATTTTATGGTAAATAGCATGATACGGCGAATCATTGATCAATTGTCGTTTGCTCCTTGAAATCCCGACTGAAAAACCGTGCAGTTCTCCCTTGTAAGCAATATCACCCAGATCAAATGGAACATTCTCCTGAGCAACAGGATTATCACTCATAAAGATGACCAGCTCATCATCCTGCTGGTATGTATAGATATATTTAAGCTGAAATATTTCTCCGTTTACCGTGAGTGTACCTTTTAGTGTATTCTTACTCCCCTGTTCTGAGGAAACGACTGCTGACCATGCAAAAAACATTATCAATAATGATAATATAATGATCGTTTGCTTTCTCATAAAACTACTCCTCATTTTTTTGTTCATTATCACTTTTCAACTTACCATTTTCAATTGTTCTTCGCCCCTTGTCCAAATAATTCTTTCTTGAAGGAATAGACTGGATTAAGCGGAAGGCATCTTTAGTGTTTCCGGAAACTGTTTTCCGCATTTTGCCCGTTTTTGTGAGCATTTCTACGTGGGGACAATTTGTCCCCACGTAGGCCCCTAATTCCAGGTCCCTTTTACGGATTTTTTTTAAATAATCTGTAGGATTAACACTATCTGTCAAAACACCAACAATATCAACAAGTGAATAGAACCACTCGTCTTTGTGCCAGGCCCTGCGGATTTCTTTATCCAGGAAAACGATTGATTTGTTTTGCGGTTCAATTTCTTTAGTCATTTTAAAAGTTCTGCCTTTTTTTTAAACATGCCAAATTCCACAGGTTTATTCTCATATTTATCACAGATTATTTTTATCGCTTTTTCTCATTGTTCATTTTCAACGGCAGTCTTAACTTCTTCATCCTATGTTATTGTTTCCCTGCCCTTTTCAAAGAATTCCCTGTCAATACGCTTGCCTTCACTCCCCGACCGGTTTCTCGGTAAATGTCTTTACTTTATAAGTAAAAATTTTTAAATAACAAGGCAGAAAATAAAGGCCAATAAAATTAAGTTACTATACCTGTAGAACAATGTCAATGACTATATGTGTGATAAGTAAAAAATGCGATGACGAGTTGATATATCTTTAACTGCACTAATATGAAGGTATCAACACACAAATAATCTATTTTGAATTGGATATCTTCCCATGAATTCCGTATACTACAGGCATTACAATTCTCCAATTCCTAGAGAGTGTGCCTTTTGAAAAAATCAATCTTCATCATTCTTATATCTACATCATTAGTTTACTCTGTAGATATGCCAGCTCAGAAAATAGACAAAGTCAGAGTCTCCCTGACCAATGGCCCCGCACCCTTTTCAGAAAGGTATCTCGGATGAAGCTCATTCAACCCCGCCTTTTTCCACTCGTCCTCACTTTGGCTCTCACTACTTTGCTAAACTGCGGAAAAATTACCCCCAGCACTGAGTATACCGATCTGATTACTCTCTCTGATGACTGGCAGCAGTTTGAAAAACCTTCTCTCAACAACGGCATGCCAGACTACTCACAAGAGGCCATGAGAAGGCAGAAAAATGCCATCCCCCTTTTCGAGAAACGTCTTAAAGCCATTTACACTGGCCAGTGGCCGATTACTCAAAAAGTGGACTGGGCCATACTTCAAGCAGAAATCAACGGCCTGCGTTTTAACCACGATGTACTTAGACCCTGGAGTAAAAACCCATTATTCTACGTAGTGATTCAAATGGATGAAGCCGATGTGCCCGACAGAGAATGGCCGGAAATGTCTACCGTCATGAATGTATTCAACCATGAATTCCCATTGAATGCTGACTCCAAAGCTATATTTACATCCAAATTAAAAGCTGTCCCTGCTGTTATGACTCAGGCCAAAGAAAACCTTACTGAGCTCACAGACTACTTTGTAGCTTTCGGAATTCAGGCACATGAGAGGGCCAGCAAAGACCTCAAAACCCTGATTTATTCACTACAAAATGAGGCTGAATTGACCATGTTGGCGGTAACAGCCAAGAAAGCAGTTGATGAATTCATCCTTTGGTTGAAAGATGACAACAGCCACTGCCCAGCCTATCAAGGCATTGGCAAGGCCGCTTTTAATCGATACATGAAAGAGGTACATCTGGTTCCGTATAATTGGGATGAACAACTACTGCTGCTTAATCGAGAGCTGCAACGTTCGCTGGCCGGCCTTGCCATGGAAGAACAGCGTAACCGCCATCTACCCCAGATATTGCCAGCATCAACATTGGCCGAACTTCGACAACGAATCGATACAGCCATCAGCCAGTTCATGGCATTTCTCGATACTGAGACCATATTCACCCTTCCTGACTACATGCACCTGGAATTCCCTGTCAATCGCCTCATTCCTGAAGAACAGTTGGATTTTTTCTATCACATTCTCTATAGAGATCCACTTCCTCTCATTTGCCATCAAGTGCATTGGCTGGAAAAACAGCGGGAATTGCACAATCTACATCCCATCAGAGGGCAGGCCCTGCTTAGCAAAATCTGGGATAGTCGTGCAGAAGGTCTGGCCACCGGATTTGAAGAATTGATGATGCAGGCCGGCTTGATGAAGGATAATCATAGGGGCAGAGAACTGAATTACATCATGCTCGCTTTCAGAGCGGTTCGGGCCATTGCTGCCTTAAAATTGCACGCCAATGAAATGACGCTTGAAGAGGCCATGGCCTGGGGTTCCCGGAATACACCTCGTCATTATGCCGGCCAGGATAGCCCCATGCTCTATGGGGATTACGCCCTCTATCTTTCACAGCCCGGATACGGCTGCAGCTACATTATCGGCAAAATACAACTGGACAAACTAATTGCCGACCGACGTTCCCAACTTGGTGACGCTTTCACACTCAAATTATTTCTGGATGATTATTTTGCCAGAGGCGTTATTCCAGCGTCTCTCTTGCGCTGGGAAATCACCGGCCTGGATGATGAGGTCAAACGTCTACGGTAATTCAGTCTTCAGTCAATTTCCATTCAACCACTGCCCTCCCCGGCAGCGATGTTCTCTTGGGAGAAGGCCATTTTGTAATGGATAATTTCAATGTAATTCTGTATATTCAAACCATTATGCACTTCAAACTTTCAAGAGGCTGAACGTTGAAAAGAGCACTATTTGCCCTCTATCTCATCGTATTGGTATTTCCTTTAAACGGTTATACCCAGGAAGTTGACAGCCTATTTTCCAACAGCCTCCGCTACAACGCCCTTTACAACGACGGTGACTTTATAGACAGTATCTATGTGAACAACCTGCTTCGAAGCATAGAGACTGCACGAGGTGAAGAAAAAATTGGCCTGTTGCATAAACTGCTCAATGGATACTATTTCACCAACCCTCAACTCACTTGTGATTTGGCTGTCAAAGCTCTTGACATTGCCCGTGTTGAAAGTAACGACTCACTACTGGCCTTTTCTCTCCATTATCTGGGCATTGCCTATATCTATTTAAAACAGCATCGGCTGTCAATCGACACATACACTAAAGCTCTGGCCACGCCATATGCAAAGCAAAAAGTCGACTACCGTTCCTGGTGCTCAATGAACATCGCCAACTCTTATTTTGAAATCGGAGAAACAGATAATGCTGCCTCCTTCTACTACCAAGCGATCAAGCTGAATGAACAAATTGGCAACAGTGCCCTGGCAGCCAAAATTTATGACAACCTGGGCGGCCTCTTTCTTTCAACCGGCAATCATCAAGAGGCAAATAAGAACCTGCATGCCGCCATCAAGCTGTTAAACCCCCAAACAGATCGACGGCTCATTGCTGGGACCAGTTCAAAATTGTCAGTTTTGAAAATTAAACAGAAACAGACTGCTCAGGCCCGTCACTTTTTCAAAATTGCACTCAACCACGCCACTGCATTGAATGATTCATCTATCTTTATCGAAATTTACAGTAATTACGCAAACGCCCTCTTCGAGGACGGGCAGTATCGTTCTGCACTCGCAAGTTTCAGACGTGGCCGAGAATATTGCAATACCAAACAATATCCAGTGGCTTACCATATGTTCCTCCACGGTATGGGTAAGTCCAACCTTTATTTGGGCGACATTGGATTGGCTGCTCAATATCTGCTCACCGCTCATGACGGTCTCAGCGGCCACAACCTCAACCTGGAAAAATACGAACTCGAGCTCAGCCTCTCAAAACTCTATGCTCGAACCGGTAACTGGATGCGCTTCAATGAGCATCTGAAGCAATCAGAAAAATATAAATCGGCTGAACTGGAATCAAGAGAACTGGCCACTATAAATGAACTTAAAATTTTACATGAAACTGAAAAAAAAGACAGAGAGATCATTGCCGGCAAAGACCAGATAGCCAGTCAGAGGCTACAAATCATTTTGATTGTTATCATAGCCATCATCTTGCTAATAGGGCTTGTGACTACGCTTATTCTCAGGCATAAATTAAAACAGGCCAATTCTATTCTTTTCCAAAAAAACCAGGACATCACACGCCGTTGGAAACAGCTCCAACACTTCTATCAATTGACTCAAAAAGCCCAGGAAAAGACTAATGACATCTCATTGTTCACAAGAATCAACAGAGCAATGGCCGAAGATAAGTTCTACACTCGTCTTGAACTGGATCTTGAAGCAATGGCACGACATGTCCATTCCAATGTTAAATATGTCTCTCATGCCATTAATGAAAACGCTGGCATGAACTTTTCAACATTTGTCAATACATTCAGAATTGAAGAGGCTAAAGCCTGTCTCATCAATGATGAAAGCCGTAATTGGTCTATGGATGCAATTGCCGAACAGTGCGGATTTAACAATCCAACCAGTTTTTATCAGGCTTTTAAGAAAAATACTGGCATGACGCCATCGGCCTTTAAAAATGCAAATTCATATACTACCTAATCATTACCGGTTGACTTTTAAGCCTCTTCTCATCAATATTCCCCGAATCTTTAGTGGCATTACCTGAATCTTGATAACTAAAATTTGATTTCCATTACAGGTATTTGCTAATTGGTGCAGACATGTTATTGGGACATGTTGTAATGTCACTAATTATTTTAGTAGGAGTTTAAGATGAAGCGATTAGTCATTTTTATCATTTGGTCTCTCACTGCCACATTACTGGCTCAATCTCCAGTATCAGAGATTGGATATTCGTACAATGCTGATACACAGAGCTACTCTTTTATGACAAAATCAGAATACAGCTACGATGTTTCAGGAAATATTCAGGAAGAGATTATTTCAGGATACCTTAATGGCGCATGGACTAACCAAACACGGGATGTTAACAGTTATGCTAATGGAAAAATTACTGAAACTCTTCGGTATAATTATAGTAATAATACATGGCAGCAATATGAAAAGACCACATATACACAGAATGGCGAAAATCTCCTGACACAGATACTCTTTCAAGAGTGGGACGGACAGAGCTGGATCAATATCCGAAGATCCGTATACACATATAATACCGGTATACTTGAACACCGCGAACAGCAGAATTATACCAATGGAGCCTGGGTGAACAGCGTTAAGGAAATCTTCGCCCATAACGGACAGCAACAGCAGATATCATTAGAACTCTACACATGGAACTCAGGACAATACCAGCTAAGTTCTCGCACCCTGACTACGTGGAATGCTCAAGGTAATATGGAAGCCGAGCACATTGATATTTCTATCAGTGGAGTGTGGACTGCTTTTCAGAAACTTGAACGCAGTTATGATAATAATCATCGTCTGGAGATCTACCTGGAATCATTCTACAATTCATCATCGGCTGAGTGGACACCCAATATGCGCTCTATTAATGCCTATGATAATTCTACCGGTGACTTACTGGTTATAAATTTCGAAAATTACGTAGCCACTGGTGATCCTGCAACTTCCTGGGTACCTTCATGGAAGTATGAGTATTCATACAACAGAACAGCTGTTGATCAACAACAGTATCTTTTAAGAGGATTCCAATTGCAAAATAATTATCCCAATCCTTTTAATCCTTCGACAACGGTTTCTTTTACACTGCCGGAAGCAGCCAATATTCTTGTAGATGTATTCAATGTCAAGGGTGAGCGTGTTGCAATTCTTGCTGATGGTCAATATACGGCGGGTAATTATCAACGCTTGTTTTTGGCGGAATCTCTTCCCAGCGGAACTTATTTCTACAGACTCAAGACCACAAAAGCTACATACATCAAGAAAATGTTATTACTAAAATAAACTGAGGAATCACAAATGAAGCGATCTTCCACATTATCAACTATTCTGATTTTAATCAGTCTGGCAGGCACGGCCACTGCACAATTTTCTATTGGAGCAAGACTGGGGATGAATATGGCCAATATAGACATGGGCAGCACAGAAAAGATAATGGGGAATTTCGGTTTCCGTATGGGGCTGAACCTGGGAGCAGTTTTTGAAATGCCCGTTGGCCCCATTATTCTTGAAAGCGGATTAATCTTCAACCAGACAGGAAGTAATTACAAAGAGACTATTGATGAAGCTTTATTTAAAACCACAGAAACAATCAATGTTAGAGGTAATTATCTAAGCATTCCAATTCTGGCTAAATTCAAGAAGCCCATTAAGAATTTTACACTCTATGGTATAGCAGGTCCGACAGTGAACTTTTTCATAGGCGGCAGTGCCAAAGGCAGCATCACAGGTGATTTGGAGATGGATATTGATGTGGATATTAAAAATTATACACACTCTACTGCTATGGCCCTGGTTCTGGGTGTTGGTGCCAGCAAAAAAATCAATGGCAAAACTTTCTTTGCCGACATTCGCTACACTATGGGCTTGAATAATATAATTACCGGTGATGTGGATAATGTGCAATGGGGTTTCATTGCCGATCTTGAAGCCACAAATAAAATTATCGCCCTTAATGTTGGCGTATTGGGACTCTTGACAATCTAGCAGCTTGCAGGAAACTATTTAAAAAACCCTGGGAGACTGTTGAAAAAGAGTAGACCCCGGTTGTTGTCGTTCTTTTTACGACATCACCGGGTGT
>JAGLOF010000140.1 GCA_023139105.1 bacterium | reverse complement strand
TTCAATAATAACAGGCAAATTATTAAAACATCCGGGGTTTTTCAACAGTCCCCGGGCGTTTTTACACTACTTGTTATTCAAATAATCGAAGTCTGTATCTTTCTTCAACAATACTATTACCGCCCAGGGCTGTGTCCCCGGGCGGTAATATTTTGGGGACGTCGTCCCTGCTACACAATCAACCCCATATCAATTCAAATCAACATATCATCATCGTCATTTCCGTTTTGCAGGATGGGCACTCCGAAGCGTGCTGAACACATGTCAATAAAACAAATTGTGTAACTGATCATTCTAAGATACCCCTGAAATTAACACTTGATATTATTGTTTATTTGTTTAACTTTAATATAATTAGTATTTTGATCCGGCCCAATATTTATACACTGTAACCTTATTTCCATAAGACCATCTCCATAACTGCCCGGCACAGGCCGTGATCGACTATCTATTCAACATATTTATATTTCATAAAAGCCTGTAAGAAGGAGAACACAATGAAACGTTTTACACTCTTTATCTTTGTGCTCATACTATCTTTGAATGCCGGTGTCCCTGGCCTTGCTCAGGATATTCGTATAAGTGAAGACAGTGGCAGCTTTGTTCAGGCACGGCCACGTGCCGCAAAACAAGAGACTGGGCCCATGGTAGTTGTATGGATGGATTCCCGAGAGGGCCAGGAGGATGTTTATTGTCAATTCTTTGGACATAAAGGATTCCCACTACCAAATAGATCCAATTTTAAAGTGAATCAGATCAGCGATGACTCAAGGCAGATTTATCCTGATGTCTGCATGGACAGCCAGGCCCGTTCTCTGATTGTTTGGGTCGATGAAAGAAGTGGCGATTATCGAGTCTATGGACAGTATTTTCTGGCCAATGGTGATTTCCTCGGTGAAAATTTCCAGATTGGTGACGATGTTGAAGGAGCCGTTCAAACAATGACAGCTGTTGCCTGTAACCGCAAAGGGCAGGCATTGATTGTGTGGAGTGACAATCGATCGGGTAGCTTTGATATCTACACTCAATGGCTGGATCGATATATGGTGCCCATAGAAGGGAACAGCTGCATTAATAGTGACACCACAGGTAATCAGATCTTTCCTGCTGTTGCCAGTAACAGTAAAGGGGAAACCATTGTAGCTTGGGTAGATAGGCGTTCCGGGACTTTTCGAATTTATGCCAGGATCTATGATGTGTATGGCGAATCGACCGGTGACTTTGAAGTCAGCACTAGTAATCCTTTAGATCCCCAAACCTTGCCTGCTGTGGCAATACATGATAATGGTGCATTTTTAGTGTGCTGGGAGGCTGATGATGAATCCGGTCATCGTTCAATTTTTTCCCGGATGTTTGATATCCAGGGTACCCCCATAATTGATGATATTATGGTCAGTGAAAGGCTGGGGCTGGAAATCCACAGTCAGGTAGATGTTGCAGCTATTCCCTTCAGACGGTTTGAAGTGGTCTGGCAATCTAATCGATTGGTCGATCAGAATATTTACACCAGAATCGTTTCAGCCGATGGCAGTATGTTGGAAGCCAGCGCCATGGTTAATGAACAACCCGGTCATCAGACAGCTCCATGCATTATTGGTGATGACTATATGAATCGTATCATTGCCTGGGGTGATACCCGTAATTCAGCATTCGATATTTATGGCGCATGGCGAGGGCCGTACTGGCCTAATCATCTTGTGGTCGGTGATGGTTTTAACGGCATGGTGCCAATATCCTGGGATCCCCCTTTCGGTTTTAATGATGTCGTGAGCTATACGATTAGGCGATCAGAAAATAGCGGCGGACCTTTCGTAGAAGTTGCTGAAATTGATCCGTCAACCCGGTTGCTTCCCAACCAGATGCTGGACTGGGTCGATAGGGATGTTGTCAACGGCGTCACTTATTATTATGAGATTCAAATGAATGCTGAAGGCAATATCGGGGAAGTATGGCCGGCCTCATCGACACCGGAAGCAGCAGGACACCACTTACAATCGTCATGGGCCTTTACGGTTCCCATTATAGATGGTGTCATCGAATATTCAGAGTGGTCCGATGCCCGTTATATTGAGATGCAAGACAGACAATGGCGCAATCCATTGGGACTACTGGTTAAAAATGATAATGATATGCTCTATATTGCGGTTATCGATTTTAGTGATAATCGTATTGAAACTGCCAATGCACTGGGCATATTAATTGATAATGATATAAGCGGTACCTGGGATGCTGCACCACCCAGTGATGAAGGTGTCATGCTGATTACTGAATCTGCTGTCACATTTGCCCCATTCTACGGTCATTATCCCGATGCTCTCAATGCACAGGCACCCATCAATTTGGGTGGTATTGACAATGCTATTTTGGCTGACAGCCTGACCGTTTGTTATGAGGTGGCTTTCCCTCTTAACTCGACACCGTTCATGACAGAGCCGGGTCAAACCATTGGGGCATCTTTCTGGATTCAAGACCCGGGTCATTATTTTAATAACAGTCATTACGGTTATACCGGTCAGTGGCCTTATGGAGCCTTTTGGGAGTCTGCTGAAACTTTGGGACGATTGACTTTGGCAGAGTCCGCAGATACGGTAAAAGTCTATGATTGGCCTATGAATGGCCGTGACCCGGCCCGCACATCCTGGAATCCTCATGAGCGATCAGTGTACCCCCCTTTCGACTATAATCAGGTCTATACTTACAATGCCTGGGGCTATGGATCTGTTTCATATGAATCGGGTGTGATCTATGGATCTTTTGCAGGGACTACCGGACCAAACAGGACATTCGCTATGAATCCTGATGATGGTGACACGCTGTGGGTCTTTAATGTGCCTGGATCTAATGCCGGATCCAGTATGCAGGCCGCCATTAGTGACAACTTGGTCTATTGTGGCGGGCAGAGTGGGGATGGATTATTTGCACTTAATAAAAATGCTGGCACAACTGAATGGATGCAGCCTATTGGAGGATTGTATACTGATTTCCCAATTCTGGATGGAGACCGGATCTATATTGCCCAGGATTCATTGTTTTGTTTCAATAAACAAACAGGCGATGTTATTTGGAGATATAATGTGCCTCATGTGACTGGGACACCCTGTGTAGGGAAGTCCGGCATTTTTGTTTCTCATCGTGATTCTATCATCGCCTTGAATAAATACTCTGGGGATTTTAAATGGAAACAACCCGGTGAGGCCACTATTTCGTCTACCAATGATAAAAAGGCCGTTTACTGTTTTTATGAGGACAAAGTACTGGCGCGAAGCGTAAGTGACGGGGCAATTCTATGGTCTTACCAGAGCGAAGAGATTGAACTGGGTTACTTTTATCGGTATATGGCTATTGACGATGAATCTCTCTGTTTTACTGTTGTTGAGGATGGTGAGGGTAAGGGGAGACTGGTAGTCTTAGACAAGTCAGATGGGTCTTTCCGTTGGGAATTTGTGTTCACATCTCCCTATGTAAATGCTCCTTCAATTATTAATAATGTAATCTATATTATCGATTATAACGGGACTACCAATAGAGGAATACTCTATGGTTTTCGAATGAGTAATGGTGAAATCATACTTCTTGACAATACCGAAAATTTTTCCGGTCAACCTATTGGTGCTGATGGCATGCTGATGGTTCCTGTACGCAGTGGTGTAAAGATTTTCTCCAATGCGGTTATTTCATCAATTCCAGTATTGAGTGCAGGCCAGCCCAATCAGTTGCAGTTGCTCCAAAATTATCCCAATCCCTTTAATGCAATGACAGCAATGCACTGTCAGATTCCTCAGAAAGGGCAGCTCAGTATTGAAATATTTGATATTCAAGGGAGGCGTATTAAGACTCTTGCTAATTTCGAAGTCAATCCGGGATGGCACAAATTCAGCTGGGATGCCACGGATCTTGCTTCCGGTGTGTATTTCTGTAGATTGACTTTTGGTGAGCAAGTTCTTGTACGAAAGTTGATGTTACTGAAATAAGGAAGCATTTCCGGTAGGTTTTGATACGAAGTTGGTTATTTCTTAGATTGTATTGTAGAAGTAACCGGAGGTCATTAGTCAAAACTTACCGGAGGTTTGATGTACAATACACGGAGCAGTTTATACGATCGGATACTAGAGAAGACGCCAAGAAAATTTTATAAATACAGGTAGAGCTTCGGTTATCCGCACACTGCTTGATTTATATAACGGACATGGATATTTGTCGGGGTTAATCCCGATCTACACGACTTGCCGACTAATAAGTGATCTGGCAAACGCAATATATGCCAACACCTCATAAAGATCACTCTTTTCAGCACCAATCATGTTCCATAGCTCTTCCAGCTATTCATCACTATATCCTTTTCCAGATAAGCCACCCAACAAGGCCACCCGTCGCTTATCATTATACTCAACAAGTATACAATTTGTAGAGGGAAAATAGATATTTCAATCAGACAGATTTAGCTTCAATCTCCTTTTTCCATTTTATTAAACTATTTACAGTCGTGTAATGTAGTTTATTGAAATGAAAGTCAATAGCCTTTTCAATATACAAGAAAAGTGATCCTTTCAATTCATTAGCATACTTGTTTAGCAATTTGCTTACAACTTTTTGGGTCCCTAAATTCTTTGAATAGAAATGGGCTAAGAGTCCAAACAAATTCGAAGTATTCTTAAATTTGGAATTTACTGATAAAGAATTAAAAACTAATATATTTAAAATTTGCATGGCACTAAAATAATTATCATTTCTAAGTGCTGAACAACCCATTTCAAACAAGAAAGGTTCATTAGTATCCACAACCTTTAGGAGATCATTTATCTCAAACGAAGAATCATTATCGAAACAGAATTGGCAAATTTCAGATAAGGCTTTAATAACAATAGTGTCAATATTAAAATCATCACATTTTAAACATATATTAGTAAGGACATCAATCGAAAAATTTATGCTATGTGTATCATCGATTTGGTTTGAAATTAGAGTGCGTGGAATTTCTTCAATTAATGTCTGAAGGTTTGCCCTAACTTGCCCTTTATTTAATAATAAAGTTGAATTGATAATATTTTTTATTGATTTCTGAGCATTATTTGTTTTATACCCCTTAAGAGGTAAAAGAGCCAAAAATAATAAATCTTTTATATTTTTGTCTGAAATAAATTTTCCATTTTTCAGATCCAACATTATGGCATTATTAATTAGACATACTAATCTTGGTGAAGTGAACTTATTTATTAAATATATCCAAAACAAAATAGTGATAATCAGTACAAGTGATAAAATAAAAAAATTTGTATAGTGATAGGTACTAACAGGAATTACATAAAAATGATTAGAGGTAATTATATAAAAAAGGCAAACCAAGAATTGTAAACAAAGTAATAAATTAAAACTTTTGAATGTTTTTTTTGAATATTCACTCAATAGAGCTCTGACTTCTTGACTCAATATAAGCTCATAAACTACAAATCGGAGTCCGAGAGTCATGGAAAGAAGTGTAAATACTATTTGCAATGAAGCTATAGCAATAGTATCAACAAAACCATAGATATCAACCATACTAAATCCCGTCATTCTGATTCAAAATTTTTTCAAACAGCTCTAGTAATGAATTTTCAGACAACTTTGTACTTTTATTTTGATAATGCGAGATATTATATTTCTTTAATTCTGGCATTACTTCATTTTCTGTTTCAACAGAAAGAATGCCAAATTTGGCAGCAGACACCCAATCAGGTTTAGTTATTTTATACGACGAATTTCCAGGATCAAATAAAGCATGTAATATTTCAATCCCGAGCCTTGCTTGGTTTTTATTTAAATTACTTTCAGAATACATATTTCGAAATCGTTTATCAGTTCCAGGTGGAATTCGAATATCAAGTACGACTGCATCGTATTCTTTGCTTAAAATCTTTGTAATACCCTGCGTTGCATTTAAGGCAATATCCAGCTTATAACAAAATGAAGCATATATCGGTCCAGCAAGAGATGCTAATCCTCTTTTTACATCATCTTCAATCCAGAGTAGATTTTGCATATTAGCTCCTTGGATTAATTGCAATTTTCAAAATTGCTTGCGTAATAAATGGTTGTGAGTAATCTTCAATATTTTCTTCATATTTTCTTGCTGGTCTACTTGTTATTAATATTTTACCATCATGCATTTTTGCAACTCTCTTAACAACAGTAAGTCCAACACCTGTACCAAGGCGCCCCCGATCTCCAGATTGCATCCCTCTATACCCAATATCAAAGATTAAACCTTTTTCAATTTCCACTTCAGGGATAGCCACACCAAAGTTTGAATATGAAAAACATATGTATTCATCCTCCACATAAACTTTGATATCAACATACTTTTCACCACTAATTTTATCCCAACTATATTTAATAGCATTATGGAGTAAATTATCTAATCCAAGTAATAATTCTCTTTCAACTACAATTATTGTTAGCTTACCTACAGCCTCAGACATTTGAAGAGCAATATTAATTTTTTTTAGGCCAGCAAATTCAGTCAAATGAATAATATTTTGTTTAATTATATCCTTACAGACAACATCCTCAAAATTTACATATGGCCTTGCATTGAATAGTACATACTCCCTAAGGCTGGAAACCTGTGTATCGGTTGAGACAATATTTTTTTGTGACACTTTGAGTGATTGTATACAGCATATTCTTTGAAGGAATTGTGCATCACGACGAAGAGTTTTAAGTGTTTCCTTTTTTATTGTGTGAGGCACAATTGAAGAAGTGATCTCTAATATTTGCAGCGCACAGTTCCGTATAGTGGGCATTTTTAGTGCACTTATTTCAATAATATCTAGTCTTTCTAATGCTTTTTTGATATTTTCTAATATATTCCAATTTTCTTGGGATAACGCTTGACGATTTATAAAATTTTTATTTTCTTCAATAAAATGTATCAGGTTTTTTTTTAGTTTCAATCCTTTTGTAAATATTATATCATCACCAAAAACATCAAATTCATTATTTGTTCCTACAAATGTATCGTCGAAAATATCTAGTGTTGCATCAATTGTAAGTTTAAAATCGAATAATGTAGCTGAGTAGGCATGCAACACTCGCCCAATGTCTTCTCTGAACTGTTTTAATTCAATCAAATCTGTTACATCTTTCATTATACCTGCTCTACCAATAACATTACCTTTATCATTTGAAATAACTTGAGTAGAAACCTCAATATCAATTTTTTCACCTCTTTTTGTTATCATTTGGATCACATAATCAGTTAGAGGGGTAAAGTTAACATGTGAACTTCTTAAAGCTTCTTTATAACCTATAAATTCACTAGAGTTCAAAAATAAATTTTCTATTGGGTACCCAATTACTTCATCTTTACATGAAAATTTAAACATTTCAAGAAACATATTATTACAATCTTTAATAATATCAATCCCATTCTTATCAAGTTCAATCATATAAATTCCTAAAGGAAGAGTATTCAATATATTGCGATAGGCTACTTCACTGGTTACATCTCTGATAGTGCCTTCACGCCCCTGGTATGCACCATCTGCTGAATTAAGCCTAAAGGCGTTGATTTCAGCAAAAAATTGGACACCATCAGCTTTAATGAGTTCCACTTGTGAACTCTGAACAAGCGAATTCATTATTAGTAGTTCCTTTAATTCATTATCTTTAACAGGCTTAATGTAAAAATCTTTAATGTTTTTACCTAAAATTTCGTTTTCGTTTTGGCATCCAAATAATTTTATAGTCTGCTCATTAACATTTACAAAACAATCATTACTATTTAATGAGTAAGTGCCGATTGCCAAATATTGATAACACTGTTTATAACGCTCTTGTTGAGTAATGTCAGAGATAAAGCATAAATATCCAATTTTTATAACATGTGATTCATCGAATATTGGACTGCAAGATAATTTGCCCCATTTAAAAAGGTTATTAACTTTAAAATACACTTTCTTTTCAATTATTGAGTCATGCTCATCCAATTCAGTGAGAATATCTATGTTATTATATTTTTGACAGTAAAAACCACTTATATTCTCAACGGTTAATCTCTTTGGCAGCTCTAATATGCCTTTCGCAATATCATTGCATTTAATAAAAGTTCCGTTTGTCGAAATAACAAAGCACCCTAAGGGTAAGTCAAATATTGACAAACAATCAACTTGATTAAGAATATCCATGACGTTTTCCATTATGACCTCTTCAAGTAACCCTATAGATAAATAGAAATAATTTAAGATCGATCCTTTACCTGTTTTACAATGTATGATAATGACTCTTCCTCAAAATAATCAATATCCACCCTATGCACCTCATACTGCGCAACAGGTGTCACTCCCAACTTATACTCCACCATTAAACTTGCCAGCTCCATGCCATCAATAAGAATAATCCGTTTCTCAATTTGTTTTACATATTCACATGCTTCTTTGGAAAAGGTAGATGTAGTTAAACACCCTTCTTGGCTTTGGCTTTTACGATCACCACGGGGCTGTGCCCCTTCCTACTCGGTTTGCACTAAATGGCACGGCTCAAAAGACCGTGCCACACACATCTTGCAGGATGCCCTCTGAAACCTCCCCTTACCTCCAACAACTGTCATCCCCCAATGCCCCTGTCTGGGATCATCGTTCATCTATGGATATAGTTTGCGGTAAAAAAAAACGAAAAGGATCACTCTCCGCCTTTCAGATTTATCCACGCCGGGATAAATCCCGACCTACGGACTTTCTTAGTATAGCAACAATAAGCTAATATCTCCATCCGTTTTTATCCGTCTAATCCATGTGGAATTGCTTTAATGCTCTTCTTCATGGTTCTCGAAAGTGCTCTATTCAACATCCAATTTGGGCCGTCCAGAGCAGGCCACATGCACATGCTCATGGTGATATGCAACTTCACCGTCCAGATGATCCAGGCGGCATTGGCGCAATAGCCACAGGCTGAGAAACAATGTTACACCCTCAGTGACAGGTGCTGCCAGCCAAATACCAACATCCCCGAATATTTTTGGCAACACAATTAATGCAGCAGATATAACTATCAATGTACGGCTCAACGAAACCATAAGTGACTGGCGAGCCATTGATAATGCTGTAAAGTAGGCAGCTAAAATAATATTAACTCCCATTACCAGAAACGCCGGACTATAATAACGCACAACCTCCGAAGCCAGGCCGGCTACTGAATCTGCATCTTTAGTAAATAAACGGGCCAATGGTTCATGAAACAGATTGAGTATTACAAACCACACTACGCCAATAGCTATTGATGTGATCAACGCCAGTCGTAAAAAGGCAAGAATCCGGTGCTTTTGCCTTGCCCCGAAATTGAAACTGACACCAGGCCCAACAGCATCGGCCACACCGTAAATGACCCACATTCCAATTGATGCTGCATAGAGTACAACTGCATATGCTGCCACACCTGTAGCTCCTAAGCGGGCCATAATAATACGATTGTATAAAAACCCCACCAGACCGAACGAGGCTGTTGCCAGCAGTTCCGAAGATCCATTATACAACATATCTTTTATCATCTTCCAGTGAAAATTGGGCCGTACTAACTTGAAAGATGTATTATGTATTACAAAGTGTATGCAAAGTAGCAGCATTGATAGAGTTTGGGCCAGACCTGTAGCTATGGCCGCGCCCTTGAGCCCCATCCCCCAAACTCCCACCATTAGATAATCCAGCAATATATTCAATGCACTGCCTATGGATACACAGGCAACAGAATATGCAGGCCAGCCATCACGCCGGACAAAAGTATCCAATCCATAGGCCAGGAGAAATGAAACCATGAATGGCAGTAGGTAATACAGATACTCACGTAGCAGTGGTGTCGTAGCCTCATCTGCGCCCAGCAAGCTAACCAGCTGCGGAAGAAAGAGATAGCCGATTAATGTGCTGCCCAAACTGAGCCCGCTTACAAGAATCAATGTGACAGTGAATCCATTTGCTGCATTATGCAAACGTTTGGCACCCAGTTCAATGGCCGTATAAGTAGATCCGCCAACAACAAACATAACAGCAAGCGCAACCATTACATGCAATAGCGGCATAGTAAGATTTACAGCTGCAAGCCCCTCAGGCCCAACATAACGGCCAACAAAAAAACCATCTACAATAGAGGCAACAGACATGACTACCATCCCCATTATAGCTGGAATGGCATAACCGACAAAAATTTTTAATACCGGGTCATGGCCCAGATCATAGTGTTTTTTCATATACCTTAAGCTTTACCTTTTACCCTTATCGGTTCATTCCAATACGATAACAGATCAACTGCTGTTTAAATCTCAAATATGCCAGTCCATTAGCCACCACAGGCATAGTCCAGGCAGCACCCCGAATCTTTCCAAACACCTTCGGAAGTGTCGATAATAGCTCCAGTTTTTCCGGACTCATCCGGACAAGATAGAGATTACCCTTGATATCCATACTGAATAGTAAATCATTCACTATTAATCCGGTTCCCCAGCCTATTTCATTGCTGGACCACTGTTCTTCACCGGTTAAGAGATCCAGACACTTAAAGCTGCCTCTGTTCTGCACACTCATTCCGGAATAGCCATAAATATATCCGTCGATGATAAAGGGATCTGTATGATGTGAGGCAATGCCTTTGCCGGTCCACAGAACTTCAGCTTCGGATTTTGAGACTTCCAGTAATTCACCCCCCTTGCCGTAAGAGGATGTTATAAAAATTTTGTTTCCCGAAATTACCGGTGTTGTACAATTTATTTCCGAGTTTGTCAGCCACTCTCTATTCCAGAGTTCTTCTCCGGTTTCGGCATTCAAACCAGCCAGGCCACTTCCATGAAATATTACAACTACAGTAATATCCTCTATTAACATGGATGTAATAGCTGCATATCCTGCAAAACCTGTCCCGCTTTTCCAATAAATTTTACCGGATCTTTTATCATATGCAATTGTACGGGCAGATCCACCGCCATTGACAATTACTTTATCAGCAATAATTAACGGAGACGATGAATGCCCCCAGATGTGTTCTTCACCACCGGCATCATTGACACTCTGCTTCCAGATCAACCTACCATCGATCAGGTTTCGGCAATGCAGGTTTCCACTCCGATCAAAAGTGTACACTCTATCTTCATCAATTACCGGAGTTGCTCTGGCACCCGTGCCATAGCTTGTCTGTGCAGGTGCTTCATAAGCTCTCTCCCAGATTAAACTACCGGTCTGCGCATTGAGGCAAAACACAATTTCACTACTGTCCCGCCTACCTGTGACTACCAGATGCTGTCCTTGTATAACCGGTGCAGACCATGTGGCCGCTGCCGCACCCTGGCAGAGATAATGCACTTCCCATATCTTTTCCAGTCCTTCAGACCAATCAGTTACAAAATCCTCAACATACGCACGAGCATCATTACTGCCACGCCATTGCGGCCAATCCGCATCGCCATAGGTAATGGGAATTAATGACCCCTGGTTCTCCGGCACAGCTGTTATTAGTCCGCCTACTGCGTCATTACTCCTGAAGATAGAGATTGATTCCCAAAAGATGATAGTGGCTGCTAATAAAACAATCAGTATAACGGCTATTATTATCAAGGGAATTTTGATGATCTTTTTCATTACACACCTCTCATTTAGCAAGAAAACAACCCTGTAGGTAGCACATATCTTTCTCAATTGTCAATGTACATTGAATATTTGATCTATCAAAGACCTGTTTTCTTATATTTGTTATTTTATTGAATTCGCTTCGGATATACACAATATAATTCATTCGATCGCCCTGGGCGGCGATGAATTTTTTTTTGGGGGGGGGAGTCGTTCCTGTTAGATAATCAAACCTTTATCCATATTAAGAATTGAAACTGAAAAATTTCCATTTTGAAGGTGATGAATATAAGTGGAGATGATCAAGCATGACACAATTGCATCGATATGGAATTCATGCTTCTTTTTAACATGCCGAAAGCTTTTAGTAAAAGATCAATATTTTCAGGTTGAGTTAAAAATTCTGCTCTATTATAGGTAACAATGGTGATAAAACATCTTGCATCATTTACATAATATCGCGTGTCATTTATTTTTACCTAATTCGTCGGATTTGAGAAGAGTAATCGGTGTTCTAAACGGCTGATTTATCCACTCAATTCCCCCGCAATCAACTCCGCCTGCTTCAACACTGTCTCAGTTGCCAGCTTCTGCATATCCGGAGGATAGCCAAACTGCCGTAATGTGCGTTTCACAACCACTTTCAACTTTGCTTTCACACTCTCTTTGATGGTCCAGTCAATAGAGGCATTGGCTTTAACTTTTTCATAGAGGACAACTGCAAGTTCCCGCAGTTTGTCTTTGCCCATCAGCTCCTGAGCACTGGCATTGTTGGCTATGGCTGTATAAAAGGCGTATTCAAAATCAGATAAGCCCATCTCTTCGGGTTCTTTGTCCATCTCGCGGATGTCCCGGCCCAGTTTGATTAATTCTTCGATGAACTCGGCTGCAGTTAGAATTTTATTGTGATATCTCTTAATGGCGTCTTCAAGCATCTCCATCAGTGATTTACTTTGTACCAGATTAATTTGTGTTCTTGCTCTAATCTCATCATTGATCAATTTTTTCAATACTTCTATGGCAATATTTTTATGCTCCATATTTTTGACTTCCAGGAGAAACTCTTCTGAAAGAATGGAGATATCAGGTTTCTTGATTCCGGCAGCATCAAAGACATCAATTACTTTATCCGTGACCAGGGCTTGATCAATAACCTGCCGGATCGCGGTTTCAATCTCCTCATCCGTACGCCCTCCTCCTGTTCCCGTAAATTTCACTAACCGGGCCTTTACAGCCTGAAAAAAAGCCACTTCATCTTTTACATCCAAAGCCTGTTCATGGGGTATGGCAATGGCAAATGCCTGAGACAGGGCCGTGACTTTATTGATGTATCGCTTACGGCCATCATCAATGCCCAGTATATGCTCTTCAGCAGCCAAAATGAGTGAGAGTTTTTTACCTGTACCCGCCTGAAAGTACTCTTCATAGGCAAAGCCGTGATACATCTGGGAAACTACTTCCAATTTCTCCAGCATGAGCCGCACCGCTTCTTCCTGGGAGGTGGCGGGATCACCTTTACCACCGCTGTCTGAATAGAAAGAGAGTGCCTTTTTCAAGTCTGCGGCAATACCAAGGTAATCAACCACTAGTCCTGCTGTTTTATCTTTATATACCCGATTTACCCGGGCGATGGCCTGCATGAGGTTATGCCCTTTCATGGGTTTGTCCAGATATAATGTATGTAGACAGGGGACATCAAAGCCTGTAAGCCACATATCCCTGACAATGACCAGTTTCAATGGATCTTCGGGATCTTTCATACGGTCGGCCAGCATACGACGCTGGTCTTTAGTTGTGTGGTGGCGGGAGATCTCCGGCCCATCTGAAGAGGCAGCAGTCATTACTACTTTCACTGCACCCTTCTTCAAATCTGTATCATGCCAGTCTGGTTTCAGCGTGATGATCTCTGCATACAGTGCAGCAGCTATACGGCGGGACATGGCAACAATCATAGCCTTTCCGGGCATGACTTCAGTCCGCAATTCAAAATGCCGTACCAAATCATTGGCAATTCTTGCCATACGGTCTTCACTGCCAATCAACGCTTCAAGCTGTGTCCATTTTGCTTTGGCTTTCTGGGTATCGGTGAGATCTTCCTGATTGAGTTCTTCATCAAGCGCTTCTACCAGTTTCTGCCCTTCTTCACTGAGTCGTATCTTGGCCAGTCGGCTCTCGTAGAAGATCCGCACCGTGGCACCGTCTTCTACGGCCATGGCGATGTCATAGATATCGATGTAGTTACCGAATACAGCCGGTGTGTTGACATCTGTACTTTCTATAGGAGTACCAGTAAAGCCCAGATAAGTGGCCTGAGGCAGAGCATCACGCAGGTACTTGGCAAATCCGTAGACTGTCTTCTTGCCTACAACATTGCCGGATTCATCTTTGGTATCAATGGTCTTGGCATGAAAACCATATTGAGTACGGTGAGCTTCATCGGCCAGGACGATAATATTGCGGCGTTCGGAAAGAGTTTCGTAGACATTGCCTTCATCGGGCTGGAATTTCTGGATGGTTGTAAAGACCACACCCCCGGAACCGACTTTGAGCAGGGACTTCAAGTGCCCCCGCTTCTCCGCCTGCACCGGCTCCTGCCGCAGCAGTTGTTTAGATGAGGCAAAGGTATCAAAGAGCTGGTCATCCAAATCGTTCCTATCTGTGATCACCACAACTGTGGGGTTGTCCATGGCCAGGACGATTTTACCTGTATAAAAAACCATTGAGAGAGACTTGCCGCTTCCTTGGGTATGCCACAGCACTCCGCCTTTGCGGTCACCCACAGGCTGAGATTTCACACCAGGCACGCCATAGCTCTCAGGCGATTCAACCACTCTTGGTACTGCGGGATAGGACTCTTTATTGAGATTGATGCCGGAAGCCCGCAATGTAGATTCCACAGCCCGGTTTACCGCGTAATACTGATGATAGGCTGCCATTTTCTTCACAGTGGCTATGGTAATGACACCGGTTTGTGTGTCTTCTTTTTTTGACTTCTCAAAAACTATGAAATGACGAATCAAATCCAGCAGGGTCTCCTTATTGAGCATCCCTCTGATCAGTGTCTCCAACTGCCCAATCAGCGGTGACGCCTCAACTTTACCGTCGGCAGTCTTCCAGGCCATAAAACGGCTCAACCCCGATGAGATGGTGCCGGCCCTGGCCTCCAGCCCGTCTGAGGCGATCATGAAAGCATTGTAGGTAAACAACCCGGAGATGGCCTCTTTATAGGTTTGGAGCTGCTTAAAGGCCGAGGTCACCGTGGCATTATCATCAGCCGGGTTCTTTAGTTCAATCACCACCAGCGGCAACCCGTTCACAAAAAGAATTACATCGGGCCTCTTATTGACATGGTTCTCAACTACGGTAAACTGATTCACTACGAGGAACTCATTATTCTCTGGATGCTCAAAATCAACCAGCCAGACATAATCACCCCGGGTCTCACTTTCCTGCTGATAAGTAACCTTAATGCCCTCAGTGAGCATGCGGTGGAAGGATTCGTTGTTGGCAATCAGCTCTGGTGAATTGAGACGCTGGATCTCTTTAAGCGCATCCTGTTGAGCTGCTTGGGGAATCTGAGGGTTGACGCGGCTGATAGCAGATTGCAGGCGGCCTTTGAGGATGACATCTTCAAAGGATTCTCTCTCTGGAGACTCACTATCAGGGGCTATTTCTGCACCGTGGATGTATTTGAATCCAGCTTCTTCGAGCAGGGTGATGGTGTAATCTTCTATTTGGGATTCAGTGATTTTATTTTTCATTTTTATTCTTCTTTTCAATCATTTTTACAGCTTTGTCAAAATCACTTACATTTTTGCTTAGCTCTGCAATGCGTCTGTTATGAAATTTATCATACTCGTTTTCCGCTAATTCCTTCGCCATTTCGTGCGAAATTTTCCCGGCATGATTCAGGATATCCCTGTCATTAATTTTAACAAAATCATCCAGTTTTTCGACCCAATTCTGCATGGTCATTGGAATATGCCGCATGGCCTACCCCTGAGCAAAAATCAAATATTGCTCAACAAGGTTATTCAGCGGCCTGAGTTCATTTTCATTCAGATAGTTCTTTGCAATTGCAACATCCTGCTTACGTGGTTTCTCGCCTCTCCAACTGGTAAGCCCCATATGCTCTTGGGAGCTGTCCGCTCTATCATGGATTATTTCCGCAGCGGTTTTTCCGGTAATAGCCCAGTGCATTTTGTTTTGTACAGTTTTAAAGAATTCTATACTTACTTCCCGTGTTGGGTCGTAATCTACACTGGTGGCGTAAATGTCGGTAATTTTTTGATAAAAACGCCGTTCAGAGGTACGGATATCCTGTATACGTTGGAGCAATTCTTCATAATAATCCAGTGGATGGTCCGGATTTTTTAGCCGCTCGTCATCCAGTAAAAAACCCTTGATGATATATTCCTTTAATTGCCGAGTGGCCCATTGACGAAAACTGGTCGCGATATGTGATTTAACCCGATATCCCACGGAAATGATCATATCAAGATTGTAATAGTCGAGATTGCGTTTTACTTCTCTTTTGCCTTCTGTTTGAACTGTCCGGAATTTCCGGATAGTTGCCTCGGCCTCCAACTCCTCTTCATCCAGTATATTCTTAATATGCTCATTGATAGTACGGACATCTTTTTGAAACAATTCAGACAAAAGTTTTTGAGTAAGCCATACCGATTCGTCCTGCAAACGAACCTCAAGTTTTGTTTGTCCGCTTTCGGTCTGATAAATAATAATTTGAGAATTTTTTCCCGAAATACTTTTCATAGTATGTCCTTATATCTTACAACCTTGGGTACCCAAAAAGTGTACCCCTGCATTATTTTTTGTATTCCGTATATGACCGGATCAACCGACTTTGGGGATCATTATTTACAATTCCATTTTCCAAACCAAACCAATCTTTGACGGCCTTGCCCAATATCTGGTTGGTGGTGTCTAAATTGCTCTCCCGACCAATGACCTCCAAATATTTCTGAAACAATGCTTTATCATTCTCAATGAAACAGAAAAATTGATCGGTTATTTCTTTGGTAAATCTTTCAAGTGCATCATTTTGGAATTCATTTAATGTCATTTTCACCACACAATTCTTATCACCATAAATCACCCGCACCGTAGGGGCATCCCTCGTGGGTGCCCAGAATCCTCGCCCGTAATGTTCCGGCAGTACTGTTTTGGGTACCCACGAGGGGTACCCCTACGTTTCTAAATCAACAAAATGGTAAAAAAATCTTCAAAATAATATTTCAAACCCTTACATCAACTTCACCACTCATCAATTTCGGCAATAATAAATCACGCATATTCTCAAGAGTACTAACCTGTATGGCATTATTTTTTAACTTCGCCAAGATGCATTCCATTTGAATATTTATTTTATCAATCACCTGTGCTGGTGGTGCAAATAAATGAAAGTCCGATATCATATTAGCTTGTGCCCGCTGTCTACCACTAGATCCCGTCATACTGCTAATAGCGAACTCTCTAAAATCTTCACTCCTAGCAATTACATACGAAAGGAAAGGATGATAAGGTTTCTTCATTCTAATCACAATATATTCTGTAGATCCCCACCCTATCTCCTTATCATCCAAAAAGGTTACAAAACATGTTTTACCATTTTCCAAACATGGAGTAATCCGTGCCAAAAGCGTATCACCATTCTGAAATTTCATCCCGGATGTAAATTCTCGTGAATACCAACTTGTTGGGTAAAAGCCACTGCTACTTACATTTCGCATTTCTAAGTATGAAGAGCCAATACCTTTTTTAAGTGTGTATGTTGGATTAATATCTGCAACATCGCCTAAACATACTTCCTCCCAATCCTCCTCCGCCTCTTCCACAAACCACTGCCTGAACAGCGTCTCAGCCATTGCCTCCAGAACGTTATTCTGGCAGTGAAGCAGGTCTATTTTATCATCCAAACTGGAGAGGACAGAGGCAATGGCTTTTTGTTCTTGGAGGGTAGGATGCCTAACCTCAAACGCTCGAATGTCTTTCATATTTAGATGTTGAACAACGCTACCAGTTGATCGTGATTTCAAATCATTCTTCGTAGCAGGGCTTACTAAATAGTACAACAAATATTGTTTTTCAACATTTGCGTCCTTCACACTAATCATCACTGTTCTCTGCCCCAAACATACATGATAATTCTTTTTAATATAACCAACTTCACCAACAGGAGCTTCTCTTGCTAGAATAATATCACCCTCTTGGGGAATAGCTCGTCGTGTCCATTCTTTAAAAGTTTCAAGAGACACCCTATTTGCATTATTAAAGTCGATTTTTCCATTTAAAATATCACTAGTCCTTATGGATAGATATACGCTATTCTCTACTTTAAGAGCAGTTTTATGTTCACAATCAACAACATCTGCTATTTCATCTAACCGACACTTCCGCCACTCACCCATCGCACCCCTCCAACATCTTCAACATCTCAACCGCCGCAAAATCCATCTTAGAAAACGCAAACCACTTCTTCCCCAGATCCTTCAAGGAAGCCCCAAAATGGTAGACAACAGAGTCATCCACAATCAAAAATCGGTCATGAGCTCTGGTGAATACTTGTACATCAACCGGAGGATATTGCGCATTGTATTTCTTCACATCCAGCTTCAGCTGTTTAGAAACCGTTTTGGAGAGGATGGTCAATTTCACGTTCTTCCTTCGTTTTGAAAATAGAGTCAACACAGAATCATCCACGTAATTGTCTATCAGCACTATAGATTTCTTGGCAGTACGAATTAAATCCGATACAAACTTATATGCATCAAAGACCTGGCCATCAAAAAAAATGCCCTGTTTGGGCTGAATCTGCTTAGACTCTATCGCCTTTAACACATTTTCTACCTTTTCATCAGTAGCCGCCTGTTTAAGTTCCAAAGTATCAAGCCGTTCAAAGACCTGGGCATTGGTTGACAAAAACCGCCGCATATTCACAAAGGCATTCATAATTTCAACACTAACTTTAACCGCAGTCTCACTTTTCAATACAGCAGAGAGCATGGCCACGCCCTGTTCTGTAAAAACATAGGGCATGTATTTTCTGTGCTGCCCCCGTCCGGTCTTTATGGTCGCATTTTGCGATCTTAAAGAATCATATTCACCTTCAGTCAACTGAAATCTGAACGCTAAAGGAAAACGTTCAACATTCCTTTTTACCTGTTCATTCAGACGCCTTGTCTCAACACCATAGAGTGACGCCAAATCATGGTCCAGCATGACCTGAATACCTCGTATGGTATAAATCAATTCAGGTAAATTTTGACTGCTAACAACCAAACTTCCACTCATCCGCCGCACCCTTTCCATATTTCTCTCTGACATCCCAACCGAAGACTTTCGAACTTTATATTCACAAAGTGTGACCTCAATATCAATCCAGCTTGATCTTATTCAGATTCTCAAGGATCTGCTTGTTCAGTCTGGATTCTTCCTTCAACTGCCCTTCAAACTCTGATCTCAACTGAGTAAACCGCTCCTTAAAATCAAAATCATCCACTTCCTCAGCCAAGCCCACATACCGCCCCGGCGTCAGCACATAATCCAGCTCCCGCACCCGCTCAATCGAAGCAGAATTACAGAATCCCTTCACATCCTCATAATCACCATCCACACTCCGCCAATTATGATACGTACCCGTGATCCGCTCAATATCCTCTGCAGAAAGCTCACGGGTTCTGCGGTTAATCAAATGCCCCTCATTACGGGCATCAATGAAAAGAATCTCATCAGTGCGGTTTCTGTATCCGCCATTGGCCTTGCTGCGGCTTAAGAACCAGAGGCTGGCCGGGATCTGTGTATTCAAAAATAACTTGGCAGGCAGGTTCACAATACAATCCACCAAACGCGCCTCAACCAGCACCTTACGAATCTCCCCCTCACCGGAAGTCTTTGATGTCAAAGATCCCTTGGCCAGAACAAATCCCGCCGTCCCATGAGGGGTCAAGTGATAGAGGAAGTGCTGAATCCAGGCATAATTAGCATTTCCAGCAGGTGGTACTCCATACTTCCAGCGGCCATCCTTTCGCAGCAGATCACCGCTCCAGTCACTGTCATTAAAAGGAGGATTGGCAATCACAAAATCAGCCTTCAAATCCTTATGACTGTCATTGAGAAAAGAACCCTCATTGTTCCAGCGTACCTGAGAGCTGTCAATCCCCCGAATAGCCAGATTCATCTTGGCCAGCCGCCAGGTAGTCTGATTACTCTCCTGCCCATAGATAGAGATTATCATTCAGCCTGCCCTGATGCTCAAGAACATACTTCTCAGATTGAACAAACATACCGCCAGAACCGCAACAGGGATCAAAGACCCGGCCTTTATTGGGCTTAAGCATGCCAATGAGCAACTCGACCACAGAACGCGGTGTATAGAACTGGCCGCCCTTCTTGC